>DASZPI010000365.1:0-10342 GCA_035550355.1 Pirellulales bacterium | reverse complement strand
GAGGACGTGATGGTAGGCCGCGACATTGTGCTGGCCGAGGCCACTGGCGGACGGATTCATGTGATGCACGTCTCGACGGCCGGCGCGATCGAGATTATCCGTCGCGCGAAGCGACGGCAGGTGCGCGTGACGACCGAAATCTGTCCGCATCACTTCACATTGACCGACGATTGCCTGCGCTCGTTCGATTCGAACTTCAAGATGAGCCCGCCGCTGCGCAGTCGCAGCGATGTCGATGCGTGCATCGCAGCCTTGGCCGACGGTACGATCGACGTGATCTGCACCGACCACGCGCCGCACGCCGCCGAGAAAAAGATGCAGGAATTGGATCGAGCGCCGTTCGGCATTCTCGGGCTCGAGACCGCGCTGGGCTTGGTGACGACGCAGCTCGTCGAGCCGGGACATCTCACCTGGCCGCAAGCGATCGAAAAGCTGACCATCAATCCAGCCCGAGTACTGGGCATTGCCAAGGGGACACTTGCCCCTGAAGCTGATGCCGATGTGACGATCATCGCCCCCGACCGCGAATGGGTGGTGGATAAGACGCAATTTCGCTCCAAGAGCGAAAACTCGCCATTCGACGGTTGGCGCCTGCGCGGCCGCGCCGAAACCGTCCTCGTCGGCGGACGAGTGAAGTACCGCGCCAACTGACACGCGGCGCTTGTAATTGAACCGCAGAGGGCGCAGAGTACGCTGCGGAAAGCCTTCGACGATCTCTCTGCATTCTCCGTGATCTCCGCGGTGCAATTTTCATTGAGTTTTTATGAGCAATGTGCGTGATTTTGGTGCGGTCGGCGATGGACGCGCGGACGACACCGCAGCGATTGAGCATGCGCTGGCCGATGGCGAGGGAGCGCTCGAGTTTCCGCCGGGCGATTACCTGCTGTCGCGCACGATTCGTGTCGAGCTGAGCAAGACCGGCCGATTCGGTGCCAGTGGCACCGCGGGTGCCGCGAAGATCGTCATGGCGGGCACCGGACCGGCATTTCATGTCGTTGGCACACACGGCAAGAATGCCGATCCGACCGGCTTCGCCCCCGGCGTGTGGCAGCGCGAGCGGATGCCGACCTTCGAGCACCTCGAGATCGAAGGGCGGAACCCGAAAGCCTCGGGCGTGCTGCTGGAAGGTGTTATGCAGCCGACGTTCGTTGGCGTGCTATTGCGGCAGCTCGAACATGCGATCGTCGTGCGCGGCCGCGCTCGCAACGTGCTGCTGTCGGCATGCCATTTGTACGACAACCGCGGTATTGGCATCTGGTTCGACGCGCTCAACCTGCACCAGGCGATCGTCACCGGCTCGCACATCAGTTATTGCCGGCGGGGCGGCATCGTCGTCACGCAATCCGAGATCCGTAACTTCCAGATCACCGGTAACGATATCGAATACAACTTCGATCCCGAGGCTGAAACCTCGGCGGACGTGTTGCTCGACTGTCGTGCCGAAGGATCGAGCATTCGTGAGGGGACCATCGTCAGCAATACGATTCAGGCTAAGCACAGCCCGGGCGGCGCGAACGTGCGGTTCCTCGGCCCCAGCGCCGAGCTGAACCGGAAGCTCGGCATGTTCACGATCGCCAACAATGTGCTCGGCAGCCAGAATGTCAACGTGCATCTGGTGAATTGCCGTGGCGTGGTCGTTGCGGGGAACGTTCTGTACGCCGGTTACAAACGTAACCTGCTGGTCGAAGGCTCGCGGAACATTGTGGTTAGCGGCAACAGCTTCGATCACAACCCCGACTATCACCAGCACGAGTTGGCGACCGGCGTGCGCTTTTCGAACAGCGAAGGCTGCGCGTTCAATAGCAACATCCTCGAAGATGCCGACGCGGGCCGTCATACCGCGCCCGGTGCATCGCCGCAGGTGCGCGATGCGCTGCTGGAAATTGTCGATTGCGAGCGGATGACGGTTTCAGGCTGCCAGATCGTGGACGGCGCACCCTATGGCGTGCTCGTCGATCGTTCGCGCGGCGTGCAGATCAGCGGCTGCACGATCGTCGAGCGCCGCGCGACGCCGCAGATGCGCGCCGCGGTGCGCTTCACCGGCGCTGGCGGCGGCAATCTCGTGTGCAACAACATTTTTGGCCGCGGGCTCGACGAGATAGCGCAGGTCGACCCGTCGTCGCGTGTCGTCTTGGAAGGTAACCACGGGGACACGGACAACACTGAGACAACGCGGAGAGGCAAGTAGATGGTTGCTCTGTGCGACGTGGTAAAACGTTCACCGCGCTACTTCTTCCGCCCCAGGGCTTTGTCGAGTGCTTCGACAAAGAAAAACTCGCCCCACATCACGGACTCGTCCACGCCCAGGTTCTTCTTCGTGTGATACACGCCGTGCTTCAGGATGCCTTCCCAGCCGGGCGTGTTGATGGCCAGGTATTCGGGCTCGACCAGGGCGTCGAGCATTGCTTCTGCCGTGGCGCGGTAAACTACCGCGCGGCCTTCCTCTTTGGTTTGTAGTTCGAGGTCGAGCAGACCGCTCGCGGCGATTGCACCAGCCGAGCTGTCCTTTTGCGCGCCCCACGGAGCGGGCGCGGAAATGTCGGCGTCAAAGTCCCAATACGGCACGTGGTCCTTGGGCAAATGCGACAGCCAATAGCCGGCGTTCCACTCAGCCACGTCGAGCAGTTCTTTCTCGCCAGTGAGGGCGTAGGATTGGCTATAGCCGTACAGCGACCACGCCAGGCCGCGGGCCCAGGCGCTCTCGGCGCTTAGCCCTTGATGCGTGGTCTGACGGAGGAACTTACCACTGGCTACGTCGAAGATCGCTTCGTGGGCCATTGAGCCGTCCGGCCGCATGAGCCGATCGCGGCTAGTGCGGCAATGCGCAATGCCGATCCGCAGCAGGTTGTGATCGTTCGTTTCCTTGGCAGTCCACAGGATCAACGGCACGTTCATCATGATGTCGACGAACAGCGAATCTTCGGCCACGAACGAGCGCAAATACTGCCCCGATTCAATGAATCGTTTCGCGAGCGTGCGCCCCGCCTCGACCAGCACGTCGCGCTGCGAACGATCGCCTGAGAGGTAGTACCACGGCAGGTAGCTGTTCAGGAAGATAAAGCCCAGGTCGTGCACCTCGCGATCGCTCTTGCGCGGCTCAAGTAGCTTGGCATAGTGCTCGGCGCGCTTGCGCCACTGTTCGTCGCCGAGGCGTTGGTAGAACTTCCACATCATGCCGACCAGGAACCCGCCGGTCCAATCGGTCCACAGTTCGCCGCCGTGATGCCACTTGCCGCCGGTCGTGTAGATTGGAAAAAAATCAGCGTGTTGCTCGACGAGTTGCTCGACCTGCTTGGCGGCGAACTCGAAGGCGGCCATGTATTTTTCGTGGCGTGGATCGTGCATGGTAGTTGGCTTTTTGGTGTTGGGGTCCGTTGCGTAACATTCTTTCGTTGAGCGATGTATATTACCTGCTCACCGCAGCTCAGCGAATAAGCGCGATAAACCACGAGCAAGATATTAACGGGGCGCTCTGCATGCTTTCTATTTCGCTAATCGTAGCCAGCGTGGGCGTGATCGTGCTCGGATTGAAGGGGTTCACGCGCAACGGAATCGCAATCACAAAGAGCAAGAAATTAGTGGGCTCGCAGGGCCGGGTCGTCGGGGCGATTTGCGTGATTGTTGGCGCGATAGTTTGTGTTGATCTTATTTTTGCGAGCATCGGACGATCCAGCTTTTCGGGAAGCCTTTTTAGTGACCCGATTCAAGTCGCAAACGAGAGGCTCGCGAAGGCTGCTGCGGAGTCGGAAGTCGCAGCCCTTCCATGGCGCGAATACACTTCAAAACAAGACGGCTTCTCCGTGCTTCTGCCCGGTGAACCAGCCGTTGAGCGAGGGGCGTTGGATCCGCCTCATGAAGACGCGGAAGCGACGTATTATCTCGTGCAGCTTGGCCCTCCCTTCCGCGTGGATTTGGCTAAATCTTTTGGAGTGGCGATCTCGCGTCGAAAGAGGGCCCCGCCCGATCCCGACGCCGAGTGGGCCGGCGTGCGGCAAAAGGCAGTTAGCGATCTTCAAGGGCGAATACTCTGGGACCGGCCCGCTGCGGTTGATCACTTGCCAGGGCATGATCTCGCTATCTCAGGAGGTAAAATGTTGGCTGGTCGAATCTCGCGGCAGTATGTCGCATTTGATGGCGCGACTCGAATCCAGCTCATCGCGATCGTTCCGTCTGGTGCAGAGTCTTCACCAGCCATTGAGACATTTCTGCAGTCGTTCAAACGTTCGAGCGATTAGTCTACGATCGTCCCACATATGACGGGCTGTCCGGCGCCAGGCGGCGAAGATCGCGCATGTTGTTGGTTCCGTGTTCGATCGACATGCGCTGGCCGCCGAGAATGGTAAAGAGCGCAGTGGGCAGTGGGTAGTGGTCAGCCAGCAAGTCGCGATCATGATGTTCCCGCTGGCTAATCACTGCCCACCGACCACTACCCACTACTCATGCTCAACATCGTCCTGTACCAGCCCGAGATCGCCGCGAACACCGGGAACATCGGCCGCACGTGTGTTGCGATCGGCGCGAAGCTGTGGTTGGTCCGGCCGTTGGGATTTCGGGTCGATGATTACTATCTGCGCCGCGCCGGGCTCGACTATTGGCAGCATCTCGACTGGGAGGTGGTCGACGACTGGCAGGCGCTCGTCGCGCGTTTAGCTGCGACGCGCAACGAGCGCGCATTTTACTTTTTCACCAAGAGCGCGGTGCGCCTGTACACCGAGACGCGGTTCGAACCCGACGATGTGCTGGTCTTCGGTAGCGAGTCGGCTGGGTTACCGCCAACGTTGTTGACAGCCGCAGGCGATCGCGCGTTGCGCATTCCAATTAGCGGTCCGGTTCGCAGTCTGAACCTATCCAACGCAGTGGCCATCGTTGCTTACGAGGCGTTGCGGCAATTCGGGCTAGGAGCTTCCGGCGAAGGATTCCAGAATACGCGACCGACGCCTTAAAGCCCCTCGCTGATCACCCCGGCCTCTAGCCTCGCGCTTGTCCAGAGCCTATAAGCAATCAAAACGCCTTCTTGTCGTCATCTTCAGCGAAAGTCGCCCATGCCCACGATTGCCGCCGAGTCGCTCGAACGCTTCGCCACCCAACTACTCGAGTCCGGTGGCCTGACGCCCGACGAGGCGCAGCTCGTCGGCAAAAGCCTGGTCGAGGCGAATCTACGCGGCCACGATTCGCACGGTGTGATGCGCATTCCGTACTACCTCGATCAGGTGACGAAAAAAGAGGTCGTGCCCGGCGCCGAGTTCACCATTCTGCGCGACACGCCGTCAATCGTGGTCGCCGATGGTCATTGGGGCTTCGGCCAAACGCAGGCGCAACGCCTTATGTATCGGCTGATTGGCAAGGCGCACGAGTCGGGCGTGGCCCTGGGCACGCTGATCCACTCGGGGCACATTGGCCGGTTGGGCGAATACTGCGAAATGGCCGCCGAGGCGGGGCTGGTGTCGATGATCATGGTCAACACGCATGGCGTGGCGCGGCGGGTTGCTCCGCCGGGAGGCAAAGCTCCGCGCTTGGGCACGAACCCGCTGGCGATCGGCGTGCCGGCCGGCAAGGCGCCGTTGGTGCTCGACTTTGGCACGAGCGCTACGGCCGAAGGCAAAGTGCGTGTGAAAAAGATCGCCGGTCAGACCTGCCCCGATGGCTGGCTGCTGGACAGTGAAGGCCGGCCGACAAACGACCCCAACACGCTGTACGGCGATCCTCCGGGAACAATTCTGCCAATGGGCGGCACGCAGGCCTACAAGGGCTTTGGACTGGCCTTGATGGTCGAGATCTTTGCCGGCGCGCTGTCCGGCGGCGTGACGATTCGCGAGAAGCCGATCAATCCCAACGGCAACTGCGTGTTCATGATGGTGGTCGATCCGCGCCACGTCGGCGGCCGCGAGCACTTTGCTGCCGAGGTGAGTCAGTTGACTGCGTTCGTGCGTTCGTGCCCGCGCATCGACGGCTGCGACGAAATTCAACTGCCCGGCGATCCTGAGCAGCGCGTGCTGGCCCAACGATCCACGGAAGGGGTGTACCTGGACGATGGCAACTGGCGGCAGTTGGCCGAGCTGGCCAAGAAATTGGGTGTCGAACCGCCAACGACGCAGACAAGGAACGGTCGATGAAATCTGTTTTGGCAATTCTGACCACCGTCGTTGCCTTGGTAGGGGCTTCGCCGTCGTATGGATTGCCGATCGTCGGTGACGTGCCAGCCCAGCCGTTGGCCGCGCAGACTGCCCGCGTCGTGCAGGCGCTCGACCACTTAGGCGCGCCGCTGACCGCCGAACAACGCCAGGCCTACGAGCGCGCGGTCGCTATCGACGACGAACCAGCGCGGGTCGCAAGAATTCAAGAAGTGCTGGATCCGCTGTGCCTGGTGGGGGTGAACGTCAACGCCGAGAGCCGCGTGAAGGTCGAGCGCGGCCCGGCCAATGCGAAGCTGGTGCAGCATGGTTGGCGCGTGTTCTTGGTGAAGGTGCACAACGAGGCGGGCGTGACCGCGCCGCTGCGCGTCAGCAGCCCCAACGCGCTGCCGATGCTGCGGCGTTCCACCGGTTCGCCATCGCCCGTGGCAATCCTGTCGAAGACCGAGGTGGCCGACCGTTGGCTCGACGTGCAGTCGTACGACGAGCAGCCCTTGAACAAGCCGCTCTCGGGGCTCGAGGTCGAGTATCGCATTGTGCAGCTCTATAGCCGCGATGCCGAGAAGCGCGAAGCAAAGCTAACGTTCGATGTCGGCCAGGGTACGCAAGACTTGGGGTTTCGCAACGAGATCAGCATCCTGTTCGACATACTGCCGGCCATTCCGGTCGTGCTCGAGATTATCGATTTCGACGGCCGGCCCACTGGCGGTCATTTGCTGATCCGCGACGACGAGGGGCGCGTTTATCCGGCACGCTCGCGTCGCCTGTCGCCCGATTTTTTCTTTCAGGATCAGGTGTACCGGCATAGCGGGCAGGCGGTGCTCCTGCCGCCGGGCAACTACACCGTCGCCGTCGGGCGCGGGCCTGAGTACGTCACCGTCGAGCGCAAGATCACGGTTCCCGAGCGCGACCAGAGCTTCGAAACATTTCGACTCAAGCGATGGATCAACATGGCGCAGCTCGGCTGGTATTCGGGCGATCATCACGTGCATGCCGCGGGATGTTCGCATTATGAATCGCCGACCGAAGGGGTCACGCCTGCCGACATGATGCGGCATATCATCGGCGAGGATCTGAACGTCGGCTGCGTGCTATCGTGGGGTCCCTGCTGGTACCACCAGAAGCAATTCTTCGAAGGAAATGTTAGCCAGTTATCGACACCGCACAACTTGATGCGCTACGACGTCGAAGTATCGGGCTTTCCCAGCTCGCACGCGGGTCATCTGTGCTTGTTGCGGTTGAAAGAAGACGATTACCCCGGCACCTCGAAGATCGACGAATGGCCAAGTTGGGACTTGCCTGTATTACAGTGGGGCAAGCAGCAAGGCGCGGTGGTCGGTTTCTCGCACAGCGGTTGGGGACTTCAAACCAAGGCTACGACCGTACCAAACGATGAAATGCCGAAGTTCGACGGCATTGGCGCCAACGAGTACATCGTCGACGTCGTCCACGGAGCGTGCGATTTCATTTCGGCGGTCGATACGCCGATCCCCTGGGAGTTGAACATTTGGTATCACACGCTGAACTGTGGCTACATGGCGCGGATCAGTGGCGAGACCGACTTTCCGTGCATTTATGGCGAACGTGTGGGGCTGGGGCGCAGCTATGTGAAGCTCGGCACCGACCGTGAGTTATCGTACGACGGCTGGGTGCACGGACTGCGCGACGGCCGCAGCTACGTGACCGACGGGCTGAGCCATTTGTTTGACATGACCGTCGGCGGCCTGGGAGTCGGGGAGCCGGGGGCGAATGGCCGGGCGAGCGTGCTGACGATTTCGCCCGATAAGCCACTCAAGGTCAACTTAAAGGCCGCCGCACTGTTAGGCGAAACGCCACGCGAAGAGCTCCGCACCAAGCCATTAGATCAAAAGCCGTACTGGCATCTCGAGCGAGCGCGGATCGGCGCCACGCGCACCGTACCTGTCGAGTTGGTCGTCAACGGCGAGGTGGTCGAGACGAAGGCCATCGCCGCCGACGGCAGCACTACCGACGTGGCGTTTGAGTACACACCCAAGCAGTCGTGCTGGATCGCGGTCCGGATTTTCGCCAGTTCGCATACGAACCCGGTATTTGTCGAAGTGGACGGACACCCGATCCGGGCGCGCAAGCGGAGCGCCCAGTGGTGCCTCGACGCGGTCGACGTTTGCTGGAAATCGAAGCAAGCAAAAATTCGCGACAGCGAGCGCGCGGCAGCGGCCGACGCTTACGAAGTTGCGCGGCAGGCGTACCGCAAGATCATTGCCGAGTGCGCCGAGTAGTCGGGTGCTTGCACCGACCGCCCCAGGGATGCGAAGTCCCCTGGACAGCGCCGCCGGGTCTCGATACTCTCTTGGCCCGCTGGTATCGACATGGAGGTACGCTGACGATGAACATCAATTTCTTTAGCTGGATTCGCGAAGGAGTGCGCCAAGCAGTGCTGCACGGCGTCAACGACGCTGTCGGGCACATTGGCTCGTCGGAAGGCGACGAAATGCCCAAGCGCCTCTTGGAGGCGATCCGGCAGAACGAAGCGATCCTTGCTGCGAACTCGACCACCGCGCCCCGCGCTGAAAATACTTCCAGCCGCCCGCGCAAGCTGGGACGATCGCTGGAGCAGATCGTCAACGACAAGAACAGCGGCGAATCGAAAGCGGCGTGAGAGGTTGGGTTCGTAGTACTGAGTACTCAGTGCTACGTCCTTGACCGCCGTTTCTATTTCTTCTCCGGCCCGCGGCCGGGGCGGATGGCGGGCTTGCCGATCGTGCGAGCATCGGCCGGGTCGAGATGGCTGGCCTTCAGGTTCTCGCGCTGGATTGCCTCATAAACCTCGCGACGGTGCACCGGAATCTCGGTGGGAGCATTGATTCCAAGGCGCACCTTGTCACCGCGGATGTCGACGATCGTGATGACGATGTTGTCACCGATGATGATGCTCTCGTCGCGCTGTCTCGACAACACAAGCATCGTCTAACTCCTTTATCACGCTCGTCGCTCGGCCGGGCGTTGGGTTTGGCGGTGGCTAGGGAGCCAGACACGCCACGCCTCGCGGTCGATCGATTTGCCAGTTGCCTTCTCAGTGGATTTCGGGGCCGAAGGTGTCTTCGCTTCAACGTTCCTGCTATCAAGCCGATTTTTTCAATCGCGCCGGTGCGTCGCTCAACTCGTATTGCAACGGTAGATCGCCATGTGCGATCAGCTGACAACCGATGTGTTCGGCGACGTCGATCACGATCGGGGCTTTCAGGTTAAGCGTGGCGCCGCGCTCGTTTTTGCCGACGATCACCAGCACTTGGGCGTCGCGCATCTGCTTTAGCGGCACGGTCGTCAATTCGCTGCGGAACACGCGGAACTGGAAGTCGGGCAAGAACCGCCGCGGGCTCACGACCGCCAGGGCCACGTCGGGGCGGGTGGTGCATTGCAGCCAACCCAGGGCATTGTTCTGGGCATCGCCCAAGAGCACCCAGGACTGGCAATCTTCCATGCCCAGCAACCCTTGGGGGAACCGGATCACGTCGTTGGAATCCATGTCCAGGATTCCGAATCTCGTGGTTCGTACGAGCATGGCGGCTGCCTTGGGTTCGACAGTTCGGGGTCCGTGCACGCTTGCGAGTGCTCCTTGGGTAGATCGGCAGCAATGCATGCACGGACGTAGCGAATTCGCCGCACCCGGGCGGCCAGGCGCGCCCGACGGACGGTTGCCGTCGGCATAGACGGTAGACTCACGTGCGGGATTCGGGGTTCGGCATCCGGGATTCGGGTGAATTGCGGTCGCCCGAATCGCGATTTTCCACGCCGGCACTGCGGCATGCCGCGATCAGCGCGGCCGCACCTTGGTCGAGCAGGTCGGCGGCCACGCCTTGGCCCAAGGCTTCGGCAGCTTGCAAGTTCGTGCCGATTGCGTTGCCGGTACCGGTGATTCGCGTTCGGCCGTCCGTGCTGAGCACGACCGCATCCAGACGCAAAACGCCGTTGTCCTCGACGCGCCCCCAGGCGCCCACCGGCGCTAGGCAGCCGCCGCTGAGCGCACGCAGCATCGCCCGTTCGGCGGCGACACTGCAATGCGTGTTGCGATCGTCGAGAGCGGCCAACGCTTGGCGCACGGCTTGGTCTGACTCGCGGACTTCAATCCCGAGCGCCCCCTGCCCTACCGCCGGAAGCATCACCGCGCGCTGCAGAACTTGCGTAACATGTCCAGCGAGCGCAAGGCGGTCGAGTCCCGCTTCGGCCAACAC
>DASZPI010000364.1:0-4589 GCA_035550355.1 Pirellulales bacterium | reverse complement strand
ACGCGACCGCGGTGCCCGACGAGCCGCAAAATGATTCGCAGCTCATCGCCTGCAGCGACGCAACCATCGTCGCGCGCTGGACGTTCGATCGCGATGCCGAACCGGGCGAATGGACCGGCAAGCCCAAGCTCGACGATGCCGGCCCGCGCTCGCCGATGTATGTGGGCTTCGCGGCCGAGAATCATGCCGCCCAGTTCACCGACGGCCGCAAGCTCACGCTGGCCGACAACGCCATCGAGGGACTGCGCTTCGCCCAGGGTGAAAGTCTGGCGATTGAAGCTTGGGTGCAGCCGGGGGATTTGAAGGCCGGGCAGTATTGCTACCTCGTCGGCAAAGGCCGCAGCGGTCGCCCCGAGTTCGCCGAGAAGAACCAGAACTACGCTTTGCGGCTGAAGCGCGAGGCAAAAGGCTTTAAGGTCAGCTTTCTGTTTGCCAGCGCCGCCGATGAAGAAAAACCCGGCGACTGGCATCGTTGGACGACCACCGGCGCCGCGTCCGACGACGACGCCTGGCACCACGTGGCGGTCGCGTACACGTTTGGCAAGCCTGAGAGCATCCGCGGCTTTATCGACGGCCGGCAGACCGCCGGCACGTGGGATATGGGCGGCCCGACAACGCGAGCGCCGGTGACCGATGCCGACCAGTTGGCGATCGGTACCGGCAACGGCGATGGTGCGGGCAACCGCTATCACGGCCTGCTCGACGAGCTGGTGATTTACCGCGGCACGCTGGCGCCCGACGTGCTCGAACGGCGCTACACGTACAATCCGCCGCCCGCGCCGGTGGCGCGCAGCGATGTTCCTCGAGGGCGCGTGCTGGTGCAACTGTGTGAAGAAGGCGTGCCGCCGAACAATGTCTGGCCCACGCATCCGCCGCAGCCCGTCGAGACGTACGTCGAGCCAGCGTTCGGCTTCGTCGACATGCCGCACAAGTACATCGACTCGGGCGTGCGCGGCGACCGGGCCAATCCGTTGCTACTGCGCGCGGCGGCGATCGTGCCGCTGCCCCCGGGCAGGCATCGTCTATTGATCCGCTCGCGGAACGCCTCGCGGCTGTTCATCGACGAACAGCCGGTGCTGCGCACAGGGTTTCAGGTCGGCGATGCCGGCGGTCACCAAAAGGTGAAACTGGTCGACGATTATCTGGCGCTGGGCAGCGATTTCCGCTTTGCCCCTGCCGGCGAACTCGAAGAGTGGACGACGTTCGAAACTGCCGGCGGTGAGCATTTCGTCGTGTTCGAAACGATCGTCGGCGGAGCGGTCGGCAAGTCGAAACGCCGGCCTGAGCTGGGCGAAACGGTCGTGGCCGTGGCGCTCGAAGGGACGAACGATTGGCAGTTGCTCGCGCCCGAGGAGCGCGTGGCGTTCAGCGATCGTGGTTGGGCCGCCTACCGCAACCAGCGGCTCGAGGCGCTGGCGGCTGTCGACGCCGCCGCTCGTGCGGCGCGGCGCTCCGAGAACGCCGACTACTGGTCGCTCCGCCGCGATGCAGCGTTGGCTTGGCTGGCTTCGAGCGACGACGTACCGGTGCCGCCGCTGCCCGATGGGTATACGGCGAGCGGGCCGATCGATCACTTCATCGCGACCCGGCTGGAAAGCGCGAAATCGCAAGCGACGTCGACGGCACAAGGCGGCGTCGATTTTTATCGCGATGTGGCGCCGGTGCTCGACGCACACTGCTTGAGTTGTCATCAAGGGTCCGGCGCGCAATCGGGGTTGCGGCTCGACTCGCGCGAAGGCGCACTGCGCGGCGGCGACTCCGAAGCGCCAGCCGTCATCCCGGGTCGACCCGAGGCCAGCGCGCTGCTCGAACGCATCCGCTCGACCGATCCCGATATCGTGATGCCGCCCAAGGGCGCGAGGCTATCGGCCGAGCAGGTAGCCATGCTCACCCGCTGGATCGAACAAGGCGCGGCGTGGCCCGAATTCAAGCTCGATCGTGTCGAATTGACGCCGCCGAGCGACGACCTGGCATTTCTGCGCCGCGTGACGCTCGACACCGTAGGGGTGGTGCCGACGCTCGACGAAATCCGCGCGTTCGCAGCCGACGAGTCGCCGCAGAAGCGCGAGCATGTGGTCGACCGATTGTTGAGCGACCCACGCTGGGCCGACCACTGGATGGGCTATTGGCAAGATGTGCTCGCGGAGAACCCGAACATCTTGAATCCCACGCTCAACAACACGGGACCGTTCCGCTGGTGGATTTACGAGTCGCTGGTTGACGACAAGCCGTTGGACCTGTTCGTGACGGAGCTGGTGCGCATGCGCGGCAGCGAACGGTTCGGCGGCCCGGCCGGGTTCGCGGTCGCATCGCAGAACGACGCCCCGTTCGCGGCCAAGGGAACGATCGTCGCCGCGGCATTCCTCGGGGTGGAAATGAAGTGTGCCCGCTGCCATGACGCTCCGGCCCACACCAGCACGCAAGAAGACTTGTTTAGCCTGGCGGCGCTGTTGGCAACCGAGCCGCTCGAGGTGCCGAAGACCAGCAGCGTGGCGCTCGATAAGCTGAGCGCCGGAGGACGGACGCCGTTGATCCGTGTGACGCTCAAGCCGGGGAGCAAGGTTTCGCCGCAATGGCCGTTTCCCGAGTTCTGCGACGAACGCACGGCCGACGAGCTGGCTGAGAATCCCAGCGACCCGCGCGATCGTGTGGCAACGTTGATCACCGCCCCGCAGAACGAGCGGTTCGCGCAGGTGATGGTCAATCGGCTCTGGCAGCGGTTCTTCGGGCGCGGGATTATCGATCCGGTCGAGGATTGGGAAAAAGGCCGCGCCACGCATCCCGAGCTGCTGCGCTGGCTGGGGCGCGAGCTGGTGCGGCACGAGTATAAGCTGAAGCCGATCGCGCGGATGATCTTGCTCTCGCAAGCGTATCAACGAACCGTCGATCCGGCACTCGCAAAGCCGTCGCCGCTGTTGGCTGCCCCTGCCCCGCGACGGATGGCTGCTGAGCAAATTGTCGATTCGCTGTTCGTGGCGACCGGCAAGCCATTTTTGGTTGAGGAAGTGAACCTGGACGTCGACGGTCGCCGGGCGCTGCAGAGTTCGATCACGCTCGGCGTGCCGCGCCGGGCTTGGATGCTGGCATCGACCAGCAATGAACGGGATCGTCCCAGCCTATCGCTGCCCCGAGTGCAGGCTGTGGTCGACGTGCTTTCTGCGTTCGGCTGGCGCGGCGCTCGACAAGACCCCGCCAGCACACGCGACGACGCACCCAACGCCCTGCAACCGGCCATCCTGGCCAACGGCACGATGAGCATCTGGCTGACACGGCTGAGCGACGATCACGGCATCGTGCCGATGGCGCTCGAGGACCGGCCGCTGGCCGAGTTTGTCGACGATTTGTACCTGCGAATGCTCACGCGCCTGCCGACGGCCGACGAGCGGGCGCGAACCGTGGCGTATCTGGAATCTGGTTATGAATCGCGCCGTGGCGAGGCAACGAAGCCGGCGACCGCCATGCCGCGCAAGCCGCGGCAGTACGTGTCGTGGTCGAACCACTTGCAACCCGAGGCGACACTGCTCAAGCAGCAGGAAGAGGCTGAAGCGCGGCGCGGTGACCCGCCGACCGAACGGCTCGCGGCGGCGTGGCGCGATCGGCTGGAGAATGTGGTTTGGTCGTTGGTCAATGCGCCGGAGTTTGTGTTTGTGCAGTGAGGTGGTGAGTAGATGCCATTCAGGCCTTCTCCCGCTGGGAGAAGGTGCCCGAAGGCGGATGAGGGCGAGGCGGGTGCGGTGACAAGTGGCCCGGTTCTGCCTCACCCGGCTCGTCCGCGACGGACGAGCCACCCTCTCCCGGTGGGAGAGGGTTGGCAAAATCACAGAGGATCATCAATGAAGCGGCGGACGTTTTTGCAGATGGCGGCGGCGGCTCCATTGGCCGCGTCGATCGCGCGCGGTGAATCGGCCCAGCGCATTTCCGGCAAGGCCGAGCATTGCATCTTCCTTTGGCTGGGCGGCGGCATGGCCCAGATCGACACCTTCGATCCCAAGTCGCTGGGCGACGCCAAGGCGAGCCCCAAGCGGCCAGGGTCGTACTACAAGGCCATCGACACCGTGGTGCCGGGCGTCCAGGTTTGCGAACACCTGTCGCGCACCGCCGGCATACTCGATCAGATGACGATCGTGCGCACGGTAAACCATCGCGTGGTTGACGAGCACGCTTTTGCCACGAATCTGGTCCACACCGGTCGCATGATCAGTGGCAACATTGTGTATCCATCGGTCGGCTCGATCGTGGCGCACCAGCGCGGCGCGGCCAATCCGCAAGTGCCGGCGTACATGTTGATCGGCTATCCCAACGTGAGCCGCGGCCCGGGGTTCTTGGGCCCGAAATACGGCTACGTTTACCTCACCGACACGAGCGCCGGTCCGGCGGGGTTCACACTGCCGGACTACGTGTCGAACGATCGCATGGACGAGCGGCGCCAGTTGCTCGCGGGATTTGAGGCGCGCGTGCCCAAGGGTTCGATCCTTGCCGACTATCGCAGTGCCCAGCGCGAAAGCCTGCGGCTGGCCGGGCCCGAGTTCATGCGCAATTTCAAGCTCGCCGACGAGCCCGGCGCACTGCGCGATGCGTACGGTGGCGAG
>DASZPI010000363.1:0-3979 GCA_035550355.1 Pirellulales bacterium | reverse complement strand
GAGCGCGCCGAGCATCTGCTGGCATTCACGCTGGATCAGATTGGCGTCGAGCTGGCCTCGTGCCTGCCGCAGGGCCAACACGCCAATCCTTAGAGCGCTGGTGGCGAACTCGTCGCGAGCCGGGCCCTCGTCGAACGCGGTGAGAGCGGCAATCAGCTCGGGGTCGTCGATCTCCAGCTCCAAGAGCAGCCGCGAGAAGGTCGTGTCGGAATCTTCGGGTGCTGCGCCCGTGAATAATCCTCGTTGCGCTTCTGCGATGCCTGCCATGCGATACGACTCCTTCCGGACATGGGCAAATGTTCACCGCAATATGGCAGGTTTCGGCATGTCCGGCAACCAAGCGAGCCCGTCGATCACGATTCGATTTCGCGAATCTGTGCGAGTAAATCGGCCCAAGTAAAGATTGCCAGCGGCCGCTTTTCGGCCTCGGACGCAGACTGCGGATCGGCATGTTGGACGCGTTCGGCTTCTTCCTCGAGGGCCGCGATCCAATGCGGAACCTCGAACCCTGCGCCCTGCGGAGTTTCGGCAAGCTCGTTGGCCTCGCGCTCGAGTTCTTCGAACGCCTCGGGCCGAGCTCCCCGTCGGCGTTCCTCGATGCTCCTGCGCAGCAGGGCGCGCAGCCGCTCGGTCGCAATCGGCGCGACGAGCCGGTCCTTGATGCGGTCGGCAACGCTGGCCAGCCGCACGCCGTGCCGCTGCACAAGCTCGTCGAGCTGGCGCAGGTACCAATCCGACGGCTCGGTGCTGCGCGCCACGATGGCTTGAGCCCACGCCTCGGCCGCCAGGGCTCGATCGTTGCGAATCAATTCCTTGTGTACGACCAGCAGCGGGCGGATGGTCCAGGCAAAGCGATCGTAACTTGCCTTGAGCCGCAAGTAGTCGAGCAGCACGTACAGGCGATCGCCGCGATCGGATTGCGTGGTCGTGGCGTTGAAGTCGCGGTACTGGCTGTAGTTTTCGACAATCGCTTCGAGGATGCCGGTCAGCGTTTCGATCGCATCCGCACGTGGAATCTCTCGATCGAGCGCCTCGAGCAACGACCAATCCGAGTCGCCCGTCGCTTGAAGATCGTTCAGGTATTTGGCCACGCCGCCGTGCAGGATGGCGCGCAGGTTGCCGAGGTTCAGAAAGCGCTGCGTGAACACCTCGCCGCCCCAGCGCTCGATGAAACCGACGGTCGCTTGCCAACGATCATTGTCTTCAAAACGCTCCAGGGCCGAGAGGCGCAGCCCGCGGCTATGCGCCAGCCACAACTTGAGCGGCGCTGCCGCGAGTCGTTGCAGCGCATCGATCAGCTCGTCGTCCCCCTCGGGCGAACTCGACGCGGTTCGCACGACCCATTCGACCATGCCAGCCAGCGCGGCGTCGAACACTCGATCGAACTCGCTGACGGCCGCCGCCGACGATGTCCTGTCGCCCGGCGGACGAATCCGCTCCATCGCCTGGGCGATCTCGATCAACCGGTACGTCTCCAGCAGCAGGCCGGCACGCGGCAGAACCTGGGCCAAGTCGAGCAGCAGCCGCTGCATGCCGAGTGCGCCGACGATGTGGCGTGGATCGCCGCCGCGACTCAAGGGTGTGTACAGAATGGTCCGCTTCTCGAGTTCGGCGCGCAGCGGGCCGAACCGCTCGCAGGCACCGCTTCGATCACCGGCGAGCGCGGCGTGCAAGATCTCCGACGCTCGTTGCTCGATCGGATTTTCTTCGCCGCCCGCACCCGCAGCCGCTCGCAGCCATCGTGCCGCCGCCGACATTTCGACCGCAACCAGCATGATCTGCAACATCAACGATTCTTTGGCAAGGCGACGGCGATCGTATTCGAGCATTAGCTCGTGCGAACCACCGGCCGCGGGCAAACGATAGCGGGCGATCGCCTCGAGCAATGCGATCGCGTCTTTGTTGTTTTGCTGGGCACGCGAAGACCAACCGGCAAAGGCCTCGCGATCGTCCGCGCTGGCGCCCGGGTCGTGCGCATCGGCGGCCAGGCGCCACAGCCGCGCGATGGTCGTCAGGAATCCGATCCGCGCCGAGATACGCGCCGCTTCGGCATCCCATTCGATTTCGGTCGCCGCAGGTCCCGAGCCTTCGAGCATCGACCCCTCGACGCCGTCGGCGGTGGTGTCGCGATAAACGACCCCCTCGTAAGCGGCGCCGTACAAGTCGTCGTCCTGCTCGTCAGGGTCATCGTCCTCGGTCGGATCGCTGCCGCGACGCACCGCAAGATCGTCGCCGAGCTCGAATCGAGGAACGTCCCACCAACGCTCGGCCGACGCTTCGAGCGGGTCGAAGAAGCGTCGCACGTTGGCCGAGCTGCTCCACGACGGCGCGCGCTTTGCCAAAGCCCGAGCCAGCCAATCGGTGGCGAGCCGATGGAACGAATCGCCCGCATCGGCCAATGCCACTCGATCGGCCTCGCCGACCCAGTGGGCCAGCAAGGCCCGCGCGGCGACCAGGTCGTCCAACTCCAGCAATCGCTCCAACACGATCGAATACGACTTGGGCGATTGGAGCCGATCGACCTTCGATCGCCAAAAGCTAATGTCGCCGGCCGTCGTCGAAGCTTCGCGCCACGCTTCGAGCACCGCAGCGACTTCGGTTGCCGCGTCGATGGCGTCGCCGCCTGAGAGGTGTTCGATCCCGCTCACGTCGGCCGTGCCAAAGCGATCCCACCAGCGGCCCAGACGATCGAGAAGGTCGAGTGCCTCGCGTTGCCATGGCCCCTGGCCGGCAGCGGCTGCCTGGGCCGCGGTCCGAATCAAGTAATCGAACACGCGGCCGAGCAGCTCGATGAACAAATCCACGCGATGGTCATGAACGCTGTTCTCGATCGCCGGAAACAAGCTGAACCGCGCCTGGAAGCCGAGGATGTTCCAAGGATCGATGAGCGCCCCGCATTGAATGCCGCGTTGAATTAACGACTCGATCTCGGCTGCGGTGCGACAGCGTGCCGGCAGCCCTGTGCTGTCGATCGCCAGGTGGCTGTCGATCTCGGCAACAATTCGCGCGCTTGCCACGGGCACGATCGTCAGTTGCCGCTGACTGGCGTCGGCGTGCCCGAGCTTGGCAAACAGCCGCGCAAGATGGACGCGTTCGAGTTGCGACGCCCGCAACTGGGCGAGGCGGCGGTTCAAATCTTGCCGCGCACCGGCAAAGGGTTGCCGCAGCCGCTCGGCTTCGGCGCGCAGCCGTTCGGCGTGTCCCAGGACCAAGCGCTCGAGCCAGTAGCGATAGAAGCGATCGCGCATTGCCGCAATCCGCGGCAGCAGCGTGGCCAGCGTGACCGATGAATCGTAAGTATCGGGTCCGCTGCCGGAGGTTGCCGAGGCCATCAAGATCGTGCCGGCCAGCACCGTTGCCGCCTCAACGAGCCGCTCGGACTGCGATCCCGGTCCACTCTCGACAACCCGTTGAGCAATACAGTCGATCGAAACGCTCTGCAACACGAAGCGCCGGTAATTGCCCTGGAGATCGATCGACCGCGGATCCCATTGCCCGAAGTGATAATTGGGCCGTTTATTCGCCGGATGGTCGAAATCGTAGGCGCGCGGATCGACGGCCAGCTCGTCCAAGTTGCCAAGGTCGAAGTACGCGCTTTCGAGAATTGCGGGATCGGTTTCGCGCAGCACCTCGATCGCGCGCTCGATCAACTCGCGATGCGGTCCGTCGTCGACGCCGACCCGCGGCCAAAACAGCGGCACGGGGCTAATCCATTCGTGCTGATAGGGCTCCATGCGCTGCCGCGAGTGGAGCACCGCAACGGGGCGATAGCCGAGATAATCGTTGAGCACAACGATCGCCCGCTCGACGATCGAATCGGGCTCGTCCCACGGAGGGCCGATTTGCAGCACTGCCTCGCAAGCACGGCAGATGAAGAACGCCGTGAACAGGGTACGGTCGTGCCGATGATACAACTGGTCACGATGGAAGCGCTTGTACGCCTCGGGCAACCGGCCGAGCGCCGTCGCGAGCACCGACC
>DASZPI010000362.1:0-9305 GCA_035550355.1 Pirellulales bacterium | reverse complement strand
CAAGCCCGACCGTGGCGATCAGGTCGGTCTGATCGTCGCGAAATGGTTGCAACCCGGCGCTGCCGCCGTTGCGCTCGTGGCAACGTAGGCAACTCACCAAGGGAGCGATGATGCCATTGCCGGCGAAATCCTTGGCAACGGTGTCGGGCACCGTTGCTTGTCGCTTGCCCGCCGCGTCGTACAACGCGACTCGCCACAAACGGTTGGCTCCCAGGGCGAAGTATTCCGATGCTTGGAAAACGAATCGTTGCTCTTGGACATCGATCGGATTGCGAATCGGGTCGCGATCGGGCGACTCGGCATCGACATCTTTGGTTTGCAGCACCGTGCCAAACACGCCGGGCCGCTCAATGATGCGTCGCGGCTTGAATGTGACCGACGATCGAACCAGATTGGCTGCCGAGTCGGCGGCAAGACGATTGATCGTGCCGGGATCGATGCCGAACTGTGCGAAGAAATCGGCCTCGCGTTCAGGAATGCCTGCCCATTCGTAGTAGGCCAATCCGCCGACCGTGGCCACGAAATAGTCCGCGCGAAGCACCGCTCCAAAGCTTCCGGTGAGCTCGCGCAGCCGACGGGCCGTTTCCAGGCCCACCCATCCGCCGTCCGTCGTCACTTCGCGCACATTGCCGTCCGCAACGACTTTTGTGCGAATATGAAAATACGGATCGTCTTTGGCTAAGCGCTCCCAGGCGGTGAATAGTTCGGTGTACGTGCCTTCGACCCGCAGATCGGAGTATGCCGCAAGATCGACGCGCATCAGCGATACATCGTCGTCGACGATCGACGGGACCACGATCGATCGCGAGCGACTAACCGAGTTCAGCAGGAAGCTGACCGCCTTGACCTGCGCGAGACGTTCCTCCCGCGAGGCCCCGGGCAACGCCAGGTAGCGAGTCTGGACGTGCCGCTCGAACGGAATGCTATTCAGGTCGGCGGCAGCGGCTGCCGCCGCATCGGCAGGCGCCACCGTCATTAATGACACGAGGACAAGGGTGATCATCGCGAAGTTAGGCATTGGGAGTGAAGATCCAAGTTCCGGCCACGGGTTGATCGCCGAGCACCAAGGTCATCGGCACGCGCAGGCTGGGGCTTGCGCTTGGTGCCGATGGTGTGGACGGCGCATCGTCGATCGCAATCGCCCGCGTGGGGTCGATCAGTCCCCAGCCGCCGTCGGGAACGTCCCCCAACGGATCGGCGGTTTTCTTCAGGTGAGTGCGCAGGTCGTCAATCGTGGACAACGGCGTGCCGCCACCGACGGCACGATGTTTCGACAGCATCAGCGCCACGACACCGCTGACAAACGGTGTAGCCATCGAAGTGCCTGAAAGCCGCGCGTAGCCGCCGCTGAGAAACGTGCTGAGAATGTTCACGCCGGGGGCGGCGATATCGACTTCGGGCCCCTGGCTGGAGAACTCGGCCATGTTGCCTGCCTCGTCCACGGCCGCAACCGCGATCGTTTGCTTCCATCGCGCCGGGTAGTCAACCGTGTCGGCGCCGGGCTTAGCGCCGTCGTTGCCTGCTGCGCAAATGACAAACTTTCCCGCGGTGCAGGCCGCATCGATCGCGGCGTAAATCACCGAGCTCGGCATGCTGCTGCCAAGGCTCATGGAAACGACATCCGCGCTCGAGGAAATCGCCCACAGGATTCCGTCGGCGACCGATTGTTCGCTGCCGCTGCCGTCGTCGCCCAGTACTTTGCCAACCAGCAGTCGGCATTCAGGAGCGACGCCGACGATTCCTCGGCCATTTCGGCGTGCAGCGATGGTGCCGGCCGTGTGAGTGCCATGCCCTTGTCGATCGGCGGTTCCAAGAGCGCTGCCGGTGAAATCCTGTTGGGCGTCGATTGCCGCGGCCAAGTCGGGATGCTCGGCGTCGATTCCCGTGTCGAGCACCGCCACCTTGATCCCCTGCCCCATCGTCGTTTTCCATTGGTCGGGAATGTGGTACGCAGCTAACGACCAATCGACCACCTCGGCGAGTTCTTCGGGCCGATAGGTTGCTTCGCAGCGCCAGGGCGGAAGACGGAAGATCGGAGCGGCAAGGTTACGATGCATGATTGGCCTCCATGGGGGCAGTTGCCGAACTGCTCACCGCCTCGGCAACGAATTGCACGACGGCGAGAAGCAGATTGAAGACGGTGGGATCGTTCGTGGCCTGGATCACCCGATTGAGCAACGACGCATCGACGCCCGCCACGCTCGCCAGCTGTGCGAGCAAGCTGAACGCTTCGTGCAAGCCGGCAGCGCTAGTCAGCGGATCGCTGAGCTTCTCAATCGCCGCCAAAAACTCGAGCATCTGCTTGACCGTCGCAAGACGGTCGAGCAATGCCGAAGTGCTAAGCGGTTTCGAAAAGGCGGCGTCTCGCGCCGTGTGCGGCAAAATGTCAGACATCAGCGACTCCGTGCGGCTAAGAGGTTGTTCGCGAGGCGGAAGCCGACAACATCCGCCGGGCAAGGTCATCCAGAGCTTCGATGATCGCCATGTGGTCGGCATGGCGTTGGCAGCGCTCGGCCGCCAGTTCCTGGTAGAGCGTTTCACGTTCGAGTCGGCATTCCGATCGCATGGTCGCAGCCTCCTCGCGAAATGCCTCCACGATGCCAGGAATGGTCTTCGAGACCGTGTGCCAGGCGTACCATCCCAGGATTGCCGTCGCGGTGACGTTGCTCAGGTCGGGCAGCGGCAGGTCGGCCAACATCGTGGGCGTCTCGTGCAGTTTCGAGGATGCGGCAGCGCGCAAAAAAAGCCCGCCTTCAGAACGGCCTGAAGACGGGCTCTTGAGATATCCACCGCGAGGCAGACCCTGCCGATGCCATCGTGCGTCGGCGGCGATACTAGCCGATCCGCTGGCCTACTTTCAAGCGCCAACCGCCCTCGCGGATACGGTCACGCTGCACGGGTTCGCGCAGTGTTTCCAACGGTGCGGGACCGACCGGTCGGCGTGAATATCCGACGTTGATTCCTGGTGCCGAGCGACTTACCATCAAGGCTGGATTTATTTCACGAGGTTCATTCGCATGACACAGCTCGGCATGGTTCGGGGACTCGCGGCGGTCGCTCTGTTGCTGATCTTGCGGCAGGTTGCGGCCGCGCAAGAAACCGCGAATAGCCAGATATCCCCGCCCGAGGACATACTCGTCGAAACGAAGGACGGGGTCCGGATCAAGGCAACGTTCTATCCTGGTCGCAAAGGCAAGGACAGTGTTCCGGTGATCGTGGTGCACGACTACAACGGCACGCGTCAGGATATGGCGGAACTGGCGCTTACCCTGCAAAAGGACTTTGGTCACGCAGTGATCGCGCCCGACTTGCGCGGACATGGCGAAAGCACGACGGCGAACCCCGCGATTCGAACCGATCCGAAGCGCCAGAAGCTGAACGCCAGCTCAATGATGCTCGACGAGTATCCGCTGATGTGGAAGGAAGACCTGGAGCGGATCAAAAGTTGGCTGGTCGCGAAGAACAATGCTGCCGAGCTGAACATCGATAAGCTTTCGATCGTCGGTGCCGGCATGGGCGCAATCGTCGGCGCGCTGTTCGCTGCACGCGACTACAGTTGGCCGATGTTGGCCACCGGCAAGCAGGGGCAGGACGTCAAGGCGATTGCCATGATCTCTCCTGAGTTTGTGTTCAAGAACCTGAGCATGCAGGAAGCGCTCAAGAGCCAGCCATTGCAACGGGATGTATCGATCTACGTTCTGGTCGGCGGCGCCGATTCACGCGCCACTGCGGATGCCAATCGTGTTTATCAGGCGTTTAGCGGCCACCGCAAGAAAGTGGCCGACATCAAAGATCAAACAACGTTCTTCAGTTCTTTGAAAACGAAGCTGCAAGGCGAGAAGTTGCTCACGGAACCGGCACTCGGGGTGAGTACGCTCATCGGCCAGTTCATCGAAGTCCGCTCGGGCACTCAGCCCTACCCGTGGCTTGAGCGTCCCAATCCCCTGGGCTAGGCGACCCAGCTTCGGCGCTATCGAGCTGCCGACACTTTTGTGGTGTCTGCGGGTTCGAACTTAAAATTGCGCAGCCAGACTTCGCTGCCGTGATCGGTCAGCATGATCTTGCCGCGGGGGTTCATCGCAAAGTTCTCGACATCCGAGAACTTGCTTTCGGCAATCCGGCGTTGCCACTCGGCATCTCCGATCGTCGCGGAAACAATCCGATGGCCGTTGAGCCAATGCTCGATGACGTTGCCTCGCACCACGATTTTCGCAGTGTTGTATTCGCCAACAGGCTTGAGCACCTTCGCGCCGTTTGGCTCGTACAAATCGTAAAGTGCTCCGGCGGAGTTTTTCGGCTTTGGCGGCCGCTTGGCCCCGACGTCGTCATAGATTTGGTACTCGCAGCCGAGAGTTTTCGAGCCGTAACTGCGCACCCGATATTTGATTCCACTGTTGCCGCCGGGCGCGATCTTCCACTCAAACGAAAGCAAAAAATCGCCGTACTCGTACGTTGTAAAGATGTTGCCGGGGCGCGGCAGGCCGGGCTTCATATGGATCACGCCGTCTGCGGCGTCCCAGCCGCTTTCGATGGGCAGACCGGTTGCTGTCGTCCAGCCGCGCATCGATTCGCCATCGAAAGGATTGATCGCCGGGTCGGCCGATGCGAAATGATTCTCGGCCGCTTCTGACAAGCCCCAACCGATAGCCCACACGATCGCGAAGCATGCAATGGCCCCCCGTCCGCACGACGTTTTCATTGCGCGATGTTCCTTTGCAGCAGGCGGGACGATGAAGCGAGATTCAACTGTCAGCAGCGTATTCTGCGACGATCATCACTACGATAAATCGCTGCATCGCTAACCGGCAAGTCGCAACGCTTGGCCGGATCGGGATTCGCGCGCGCCGATCGAAGCCGGCGCACCAACCATGGCCGACGACGGGACGGATAGGCGCAAACAAAAACCCGGCCCACCGGCATCTGCACTTCGCTGCGATGCGCCGGAAAACCGGGAAAATGGGCGATATAGGACTCGAACCTATGACCCCCAGCTTGTCGATCGATCCCGTCCGACGGCTTCGGTTGTTCCAACTTAGTTTGATGGTTTGGGTTAAGGACGAGAGACAGTTCGAAGCAAAGCGAAAGGTTGCAATGCAGGTAATCCGACGAAACTGGGCACTTCGACACCCCGAGGTGTCGTGGGTGTCGCGTCAGCCGTAGTGTCGGACAGGTCGCTCGTTTCCTAGGTCCATGAGTGACCAAGCCAAAGCGCCCACGTACCCGATCAGCGTCCATCCGGCACAGATGTTTATGACCGCAATTGGCATCGCGTTCGGGTGGCGGCGGCCGAGGGCGATCACTACCGGGATCGTGTACAGGATCATCGCGGCAAAGGCGGAAAAGACGAAGAAGAAACACATCGGCAGCGCACGGTCAGCGGAGATTTCGCCATTGAGTCTGGTGCCCAAAAAGCCGAGCAGCCCCATGGTGGCCGACATTACCGCGACGACCAGGAAATACACCTGTACGGCCCCCGACCCCGCAGAGCGTCGCCGCTGCGAAACAGGACTGCGAGCCGATGGCGCGTGCATCGAGAAATCCGGCACCGGCGGCGGCTGAACCTGAGCGGTGGCCATGCCGTGCCACGGCATAACCATCACCGAATTGCAGTGCGGGCAGGCAACTTGAAGGCCCGCCATCGAGCCGTCGTCGAGAATCTGCTGGTGACAAGATGGGCAGGTGACGTACTGAGACACGCGAACTCCCTCCCGTTACGTGAAGGCTTTCCGCTTCTTTTCAATCGCGAATTCCTTGTTGCCTGTCGCGATAAAAACGTCAATCTGCGCCATGGCTCGCCCGAGCATCCCGTAGCCGTCTACGGCAATGCTCTCGACCCCTGACTTCTCCATGGCCGCGGCGACCGCCATGAATTCTGACGCTTGCCCGCGAAGTCTTTCGGCGATTTTCCTAAGCAAGTCTGGACTGCAAGTCTCCTTTCGGGAGTTCGACTTGTCGTCCGCGGTAGTCTTCGACCGAGGCTTCTTATCCATGCCGTCCAACTTACCAATGGCCAGTGATTCTGTAAAGAAAATCGTAAGGACTTTTTAAGGACGCAAGCCAACGGTGCGAAACGGCTTGCGGTCGAACGCGACCCAATATCAGAATAAGATCAGAAAATCATCGTACAAAAGTCTTGACGACATTATCACGAGCCATTAGATTTCGGGCGTCATGCTCGACGCTCACTTAGACCTGATCACGCTCATTGAAGCCGCGAAGCTTCTGCCGCGACGGAACGGCAAGAAGTTTCACGTCATCACGATCAAGCGTTGGATCAGGGTCGGCTGCCGGGGCGTACGGCTCCGGGCTTGGAAAGTGGGCCACGAATGGTTCACCACGCGGGAGGCACTCGCGGACTTCCAGGATGCCTGCACCCGCAAATCACTCGGCTATGTGAGGCCGACACCTGCAGAGATTGACCTCGAAGCGCGGCAGGCGAGAGAAGACCTACGAAGGATTGGCTTTTATGGCAAGGACCGTACGGAAACAGCCGGCAAAGGCAAAGGCAAAGCGAACGAAGCGAGTGGTGTGTCTCGTCCTTGACTGCGGGCGATCCGCAGCTTCGGAAGACAAGGGATGTCGCGGTCGTTGCCAGGCGTGCTACGCGTCGCATCGTCGCGACGTTCGCGATGGCCTAACGACGGACGAAATCGAGATTAAGCGCGGAACTCTGCTGCCGGCCAACATCACCGGACGGCCGCGAAAGATTCGTGAAGGGCGGATTGTAAGCAAGTGACCACCGCCCCCGCTCGGCTGCACTCCGTTGGCACGGTGAGCAGCTAGGGCGGGGGCATAACACCGTGCCAAATGGAGACCGATCGATGATCCGTAAAGCCAATAAGACCGACCGTCGGGCATCGGCAACCAGTGCCGCCAAGC
Source organism: Pirellulales bacterium (assembly GCA_035550355.1). GTDB lineage: Bacteria > Planctomycetota > Planctomycetia > Pirellulales > PNKZ01 > DATAXP01. The sequence continues at coordinate 2,426 of DASZPI010000362.1, read as the reverse complement.
GACCCGCCGGCCGGCATCGCGGCGCCGACGATGCCGACGAGCAAATCTGCCTGACTGATGACTGCGGCCACAAGGCTTCTGCTCGTGGGCTTTGCCCGTCGTGCTACCAGTGTGCCGTGAAACTCGTCGCAGCGGGCAAGGTTTCTTGGCAGCAGTTGGAAGACATGGGGCTGGCGCGTCCGGCGGTCCGGGTGCGCGGCCCGTTCCGGCAAGCATTGCAAGCCGCGATGGACGTGTTGCAGACGGACGTTCGCAGGGAGTTGGTTCGCAAGTAAGCCGTAACGGATGCGGGGTGGAGCAGTTGGTAGCTCGCCAGGCTCATAACCTGGAGGTCGCCGGTTCAAGTCCGGCCCCCGCTACTGAGGAAACCGGCACGGCTCGGCACCGTGACGGGAGGGAAGCCGCCGCAGCGCTTGGGAGTTTGCAAGTCAGTTGAGTGGCCGCCAAGCGCTGCGGCGATGGTTTTCACGTGAGGCAGCATTCATGCGCAACCGCATTCGAGCATTGACCCGTTGGCCTCTTGATCGTGGCGAGCGAATCGAGCTCGCTCGACTTGATGTCGAATACTGCGAAGCGATCGCCCGCATGCACTATCCGCTGCTGGAAGGCGGCGGCGCGACAAACATTCTCGGGCTGAATCACGTGTGGCGAGCTTCAACACGCGTGCTGGTGGAAGAAGGCGTTGAGATTTGATTCAGCGGCAGCTTTGCCGCGACGGATTGTAGGGGAGCCAGGTGCATGAGCGATTACGACTTCGAGCTGGATACGACTGGTGTCTCACTGCTCGACGATGACATTGACCCAGCGACAACAGGCAACAGCGCCCCAAGCGAATCGCAGGCGGCGAAGACAGCGACGCACAAATCACGCGGAAATGCTCCGTTGTACTTCGACATCGAAACGGTGCCCGACGTCGAACGCGAACACCTTTTCGGGCTCGACCCTGTGCCGCCGGTGCCGGCCGAGTCCGATCTGTCCGCATGTCCCGATGTAGCACAAGTCGCGGCCGGCACGGCGAACGACATCAAGGCGGCACTTCGCAAGATCGTCGCCCCGTCCGCATGGCTCGACAAGCTGGCAGAGACCGAAAGGTCCGGCAAGGATCGGTCCGGCGTGCACGAGCTGATCGCGGCGGCTCGCGAAGTTCGCCAGCGTGCGATCGAAGCTCAGGCCGACAGGATCAAGCTGCTCAGCACAACGCCGGAATTCTGCAAGATCGCGGCAATCGGCTGGGCTGTCGGGAACGAAGTTCCGTGCTCGCTGGTGCTAGGCGAAGGCGACATCACCGAGCGTGATTTGCTGGAAGCTTTTTGGGAGCGTGCCGGTGACGGTGGCCAGCTCGTCTGCTTCAACGGCTTGGGCTTCGATCTGCCGGTCATCTTCGTTCGCTCGGCCATTCTCGGTGTGCCATCGAGTCGATCGCTCGACATGAAGCCGTGGGGCCGGGACGTGCTCGACGTGTACTTCGGTCGGTTCGGCAGCCGCGGCAGTAGCGGCAAGGACCGCCCCGCGCGGCTCAAAGACTTGGCACGACTGTACGGCATCGACGTTCCCGCAGAGGGCGTTGACGGTTCGCAGGTGCATGAGTTGATGCAGACCGATCCGGCGAAGGTTGGCGAGTACGTGCGTTCGGACGTCGAGGTGCTGCGCTCGCTGCACCGGAAGTTGTCCGGCTACTTCTGGGTTTAGGTAATCGTGCAACTGTGTGCATTCTCCAAGTCTGAAATCCATCGACGCAGCATTCTCGAATCATGCCCTCTCAAGTTGAACAGCAGCGAAGCGAAGCGGTGCCCATGCAGGAAGCGCTTGTATCACGTCTCGCCTGGCGATCTGCGAGTGCTGAGTTGCACGTTCCCGGAGACGTTCCGCGGCAACCTGATCGCTGACGCTGAAGCCTTCGCCACTTCACTACGGACAACAAAGAAATCTGCTCAACGCGAAAAGAGGTTTGACGCCATGACGACAGCGACTCTCGAATCGAAGCCCGAACAACAGCAGCCGCAGCAGACGAAGGCGGCGCCATCCCGCAGCACAGCACTGGCCGTATGGGATCGCATCAGCGACCCGATGGATTACGTCGCCAAGATGGGCAACGCCATCGCATCGAGCCACATGTTCGGCTGCAAGAATCTGGACCAGGGCCGAGTGCTGGCCATGGCGTGCTTGACGGAGCGCAAGAGCCCGCTCGCGCTGATGCGCACCTACCACATCATCGGTGGCAATCTGAGCATGAAGTCGGATGCCATGCTCGCGGCATTTCGGCAGCCCCCGGTGAACGGCACCCATCGCATTCTTTCACGCACGGGAGACAAGGCATCCATCGAGTTGGTGATTGGCAAACAGAAGCAGACGTTCGAATTCACGTGGGAGGAGGCCAAGAACGAACCCTACGTGTACACGAGCGAAGCGAATGACAACAAGGTTCC
>DASZPI010000361.1:0-5236 GCA_035550355.1 Pirellulales bacterium | reverse complement strand
CTGCACCAGCCGATTCATGAACTCGCGCGAGATGGCGACACGCAGGTTCGCATTGCGGTAGTGCGTGGCAAGCATGTCGGCCAAATGCTGCTGACACTCGTTGCCCGCCGAGGCGAGCCGACGACACGCGTCGGCCACCCGCGCGGCGTCGCTGGGCAGCCCGCTCGACTCGAACTGTTCGAGCAGGGCGAGCATTTGCCGCGGCTCGATGGGCCGAGCCACCCAATGGCACAGTTCAAGGTACAGCCGATGCCAGGCGTTCGGGCGTGTGGCTGCGGCCGACCCTAGCCCTGTGCGTTCGAGCCGGGCAAGCACCTTCGATGCCAGGCGGTGTGCGTGTTCGCGGTCCACGTCGCCGGCAGGGGTCGCGGCGAGTTGTTCGAGCGCCTCGAGCTCGAGGTAGTTTCCCCAGTTCGATGTTTCGGACGACATCGATGGCTCGGACTTGAGCGCCTGCAGGCAGGCGGCGAGGCGCTGTGCGTCGGGCGTCGGCGGGGGAGCCGAGCCTTGCGCGGCGTCGCTTTCGAGCCAGCGCGGAAGCTCCTGCCACACGTCGAGCCGTCGCAGCAGCGATAATCCTGCGCGCCGAAACGCCGTGGCTCGGGGACCTTCGGGGATGAATGGCAGCAGCGTGTTCTGCTCGGCGGCCAGGTCTTCGAGCTCGGCCAAGATCGGGCCCACGCGCGGATCTTCGAGCCGCTCGACCTCGTTCAGTTGCAGCACCCAGCGGCGGGTGCGATCCGACCAGTCCCGCGCCTCGGGAAACTGGCTCGAGGCATCGAGGTCGGCAAGCAGTTGCTCGGGCATCGGCCACCATTGCACGCGCGGCGGCGGAGGCGGAGCGGGCGGAGCTTCGATCACCGGCGGCGCAGGCTCGCGCTGGATCGAGTCGCCCAGCGACGGCGGGTCGACCGGCACCGGCGCACGATGCAGCTCGATCGTCGGCTCAGGCCGGGTGGCCGCCACGTAATCGATCGGCGGGCTGGCCGGTGTCGGCGAGGCGATTTGCGGCCGGGCCCAGCGCCCGGTCGGCAGCGTCGCAAACATGGCCCGAGGGCGCAACAGCGGGCGCTCAATGGGCAGAGTCCAGGCGCACGGGCGTGCCGACTCGTGCCACTTGGGCGGCGCCGATATGGAGATGGCGCCCAAGCAGCACAGTGCAAGCACGTACAGCCACGGAAACGCTGGCGTGCGATCTCGGGTCATACGATCCCATCCTGGACACGGGCCTGGGTACCGGGGCCCGCGGACTAGCCAAGATATTTAAATCGGCTAGGAGGGATGCGTTAGTGAAAGGAATGCGGCCAACCGCTAGCAAATATCGATCTGCGGGCAGTTCTCCGTCTGCGGCACGCTGCTGGCTGCTAGCTGCTCATGCCGTGGCACCGTTATCCCAAAAGTACCGTATCGTCGTTCTCGTACCCGGGAGCGCAGCAGCACAGAAACGTCAGGGTCTGGGTGCCGGTGTTGGTAATCTGGTGGGTTTGTCCGGGTGGTATGGCGATGGCATCGCCCGGGCCCACATCGCGTGTCTCGTTGCCGATCTGCATCCGCGCCGAGCCTTCGAGCAGGTAATAGATCTCCTCGGTCTGGGGATGGTAGTGCGGCGTGGTGCTTGCTCCCGGCGGGAGCCGCGCCTCGGCCAGGCTTTGCAGCCGAATGGCCGAGTTGCGATAGGCCAACAGTTCGCGAATTTCCGAGCCATCTTTCGTGGTAAAGGCGGAGACTTCGGCAATATTTTTTACGTCCACAGGCAAATCTCCGGGCGCGGTCTGGGTGGCGGCCGCCTAAGCAGGACTTTTTTCGATATGCCTGACGCCAACGATCGCAGGCCGATACGGACGCACGTCCCACGCCTCGGGCTCGGCGAGCAGGCCAAAGTCGAAGCGTTCGTCCGCTTCGACGACCAGCACGCTGCCGAGGGGCGATCGTTCGCCGATGTGCTGCGTTAGCCGCAGCAGGTCGTCGCGGCGATCGACGTAGAAATCGTACGGCGGCGAGCAGAATACGATCCACGGCCGCAGACGTCCATCGCTGGGCGTGGGTCCCGCGCCTCGGCGAAATTGCAAGAACGTGTCGGCGGCAATGACCTGGCAAGCCGCGTCGAACCCCAATTCCACGGCGTTGGCGCGGATCAGGTCGGCCGTGGGAAAGTGACGTTCGTAAAAGGTGGCGAATTCGGCGCCTCGGCTGAGCGCTTCGAACCCCAGGGCCCCGGTGCCTGCGAACAGATCGATCGCATGACGCCCCTTGACAGCGGGACCGAGAAGATTGAAAACCGCCTCGCGGACGCGCTCCTTCATCGGCCGCGTACGGGGATCGCCGCTATAATGCAGCTTTCGGCCGCGATGCGTGCCGCCGATGATGCGCAGCGGCCCGACCGTTTCGCGCAGCGGGACATCGGCGTTGTGAGGGCGTGGTTTGCGCATGGAATTGGTCGGTCACGAAGACTTTATCAACATACTCGGGAAATCCATTCATGTTCAGTCGTTCTTTGGCGTTTGCCGTGATCATCCACGCTGCCATCGGAGCGGCGCTGCCGGCCCAAGAGACGAAGTCCGGCGACGCGGCCGAGAAGCAGAGTCCGCCGTCGCAGCCTGCGTCGGTCGAGCCGTTCGAAAAGCTGCTGAAGCAATGGACCGATCTGCGCGACGAAATGGAGCAGTTGCAGGTCACGTACAAAGAGACCGAGCCCGACCAGCGCAAGCCGCTGGTCGAGAAGTTCCGCAACCTGGCCCAGCAGGGCAGCGACATGGAGCAGCCGCTGATCGATGCGGCAGGGCAAGTTTATCGCGACACCAAGGGTGAGAACGAGTCGGCGGTCGACGTGCTCCAGTCGTTTGCGATGCACTACTACAACCAAGAACGCTACGAGCGAGCGCTGGCGACCGCGCAGCGGGTGCTCGACGTCAAGCCGGCAAATCCGCGGCTGTTCAACCTGGCGGGTTCCTCGGCCTATCACACGAACGCCTACGATCAGGCGAAGCAGTATTTCGAACAGGCCGAGAAAGATGGCGTGCTCGACCGCCAAGGGAAGGAGCTGCTCGCGTCGGTTCCGGCCGCAAAAGAGAAATGGGAAGCGGAGCAGAAGATTCGCGACGAGGAGGCCAAGGCCGACGATCTGCCGCGCGTCGAGCTGGTGACGTCCAAGGGTCCGGTCGTGCTCGAGCTGTTCGAGAACCAGGCGCCGCAGGCGGTCGCCAACTTCATCAGCCTGGTCGAGAAGGGCTTCTACAACGGCACGCTGTTCCACCGTGTGATCCACGGCTTCATGGCCCAGGGGGGCGATCCCAAGGGCAACGGCACCGGTGGCCCGGGGTACAAGATTGCCTGCGAATGCTACCGGCCTGACCACCGCCTGCATTTCCGCGGCAGCCTGAGCATGGCGCACGCCGGCAAGGACACCGGCGGCTCGCAGTTCTTCATCACCTTTGTACGCACTCCGCACCTCGATGGCCAACACACGGTGTTCGGCCGGGTGATCGAAGGGATGGATGTCGTCTCGCAGTTGCAGCGCACCGAATCGGGCGCCCATGGCGACAAGCCCGCAGCGCCCGACAAGATTCTCGAAGCCCGCGTGCTGCGCAAGCGCGATCACGAATACGCCCCGACCAAGCTGCCGGAGTAACGGCCGACCTTTGATCCGCGACCGCGTTAGACACGAGCAGGATCGACCACTTCGCCCGCGCCGCCCGACCATGCGATGCGCGTGCCCGGTGCGTCGCTGCCGCGGCGAAGGTAGGCCAATGCGATCGGCGCTTGCCATCCAGCCGACCAGGCAGCACTGGTCACATTTCCGGCCGGTTGACTGTCTGTGGTCAGCTCCGCGCCCGGCGGCGGAATCGCTCGACCCTCGAATCGCAATCGCACCAGGTGCCGATTCACGTGCCCCAAAGCGTCGATCCTCGCCACGGTCTCCTGGCCCAGGTAACAGCCCTTGGTGAAACTGATCGCCGTGGCGTCGCGGCCTACCTCCTGCGGCAGGTTCTTTTCCGTGATGTCGATTCCGTAGCTCGGCCAGCCCGCTTCGATGCGGGCCGCCTCGAGTGCCGCGGCATCGCACACGGTTGCCCCCGCCGCGACCAGCGACGACGACACCACGGCATGCGCCTCGCGTTTTCCCGCCACCAGGTATCCCAGCGGCAATGCCATCGCAACACGCCGCAACCACACCGGGTGGCCGGCAATTTCGCCGATCGAATGCGACAACCGCTGGGTCGGCGGCGCCGCGGCGGTCGTTTGGTGCAGAATTCGTTCGGCATCCGGGCCCGATAGCAGCAGCTCGAACCACTCGTCGCTGCGATCGCACAGCTCGACGCGCTCGCGAATGATGTAGCGGCCCAAATGCGTGAGCAGAAACTCCGCCTGCCCAGGCACGGTCTCTAATACGTGGCCATGCGGCGCGGCGAAGATGCTCACGAACGCGCGGGTGTGCCCTTTGGCGTCGAGCAGGAACGCCTCGCAGCCGTGGCCTGCGGGCAGCTTGCGCACCTCGTTCGTGCACAGGTTGTGCAGAAAGGTCGCGCGATCTTCGCCGATTAGCTCGAGCTGCGTGCGGTCGGAGACATCGAACAGGCAGGCGCGATCGTCGGCCATCAGCGCACCGCCAGGTCTTCGTGAGCGGTTGGAATGTTGTATTGCGCGTCAGACAGCACGATGCACCGCGGTTGCCGACGGGCCAGCCGCGCCAAGTCGGCCGGATCGCCGACCGCGGCCATTCCCAGTTCTTCGACCACCGACTCGTCCAACCCGCTCAGCAAATACACGCGGGCCATCGAGAGCGCTTTGGCCAGCTCGGTGGCCGGTTGAATGTCGGCGGGTCGATCCTTGCGCACCCGGCGGAGCGCTTGTTGCGGGTCGTCGGCATCGACCAGCGCCTGCAACGCCGGCCCCGGCTCGGTGGCCAGCTCGGTGCACAATGCGATCGCGCCCCCTTCGGTCACCACGCGCGAACTGGCGGCCAGGGCGCGACCGAAGTTCTCCCATGTTTGTTGAGCGTCGCCGCCGGCGACCGCGCCGATCACCAATTCGGCCCGCTGCGGCACCGTATGCTCCCACGCGGCCCGAAACCGCTCGCTGGCCACGCGCTCGACCGCTTCGGCTTCGCCGGCCACGATCGCCAAGGCCGTATCGTCGGCGCCGGGCACCACTTCGATGACGAATTGCACCCCGGCCAACCAGCCGGCGTGGCGCACCTCGCCCCAGGCGCGGGCCAGCAGCGAGGCGTCGCGATCGA
>DASZPI010000360.1:0-2837 GCA_035550355.1 Pirellulales bacterium | reverse complement strand
GCGAAACTCGACCGTAAATCCGGCGGCCAGCATGATCTCGGCGCACAGTTCGGCAAAATGCCGCGATCGATGGCGGGTGTCGTACGCGATCGCGCAGCGGAGTCTGCCGGCGGCGTCGAGCGGCCTGCCGAGCGTTTTCTTCACATAGTCGGCCAGCCCTTGCGCACTTTCGCCGACCGTGCGATCGTTGATCGCGTTGGTGCCGATCGGGTACATCCGCCCGCGGCGGCCACCGGTGCCGAACGGAATCACGGTCCAGAAAACGTCGTCGAGCGCCTGCCACTGTTCGCCGGTGATGTGCTCGACAAGCGTGGGCCGTTCGCGCGCGTACTGCGGATCGAGCAGCCAGCGACGGATGTTTGCCTCAGCGGTCGAAGTGAGTTTGCCCCCGGCCACGGCGCGCGCCAGGCCAGCGAGCAGCGGGTCAACGTCGCCAGTCGCGGTCGGTGTCATGGCCGCTACTATACGTGCTGGCGCGCGGCTGCGGAATCGCCGGTGGTTGTGGCCCCGACTTCGCTGCGTATACTCCTGGCATGAGTCAACTGATCATTAGCGTTTCGGGGTTGCGCGGCATTGTCGGTCAGACGCTCACGCCCGAGGTGGCGATGCGCTACACCGCGGCTTTTGCCGCCAGCTTGCCGCCGGGCCCGATTGTCGTCGGGCGCGATGGGCGTACCACCGGCGGAATGCTTGCCGACGCCATTCGCGCGGCGCTGGTGGCCGTGGGGCGCACGTGCATCGATGCCGGCATCGCCTCGACGCCTACCGTGGGCGTGCTCGTGCGGCATGTCGGCGCGATCGGCGGCATTCAAATTTCGGCCAGCCACAACCCGCCCGAGTACAACGGCATCAAGCTGTTCAATGCCGACGGGCGCGTGATTCCCGCCGACGAAGGCGCCGCGGTCATCGAGCGCTATCGCGCCGGAGCGCCGGCGTGGGTTGGGTACCAGCGGATCGGCCATGTCTCCGAAGCCATCGATCCGGCCGAGGCGCATTGGCAGTTGATCCGCGACACCATCGACGTGGAAGCGATTCGCCGCTGCCGGTTCAAGGTGCTGTTGGACTCGAACCACGGTGCGGGAAGCATCCTGGGGGCGCGGTTGCTCGACGAACTCGATTGCCGCACGACGCTCATCGGCGCTCAACCCGACGGCCTGTTCGAGCATCGGCCCGAACCGACCGCCGAGAACCTGGCCGGCGTATTGCGCGCGATTGTCGAGGCAGGGGCTCAGATCGGTTTTTGCCAGGATCCGGACGCCGACCGGTTGGCGATTGTCGACGAACAAGGCACGTACCTGGGCGAAGAGAAGACGCTCGCCTTGTGCGTGGATCATGTGCTGCGGCAGCAAAGTGCGGCGGGGCGATCGCCCGCGGCAATCGTGACCAACTGCTCGACCAGCCGCATGTCGGAAGATCTGGCCATGAAGTACGGCGCGCCGTTCTTTCGCTCGGCCGTGGGCGAGGCCAACGTGACGGCGGTGATGCAGGAACACGAAGCCTTGCTGGGGGGCGAAGGCAATGGCGGCGTCATCGATCCGCGCGTGGGGCTGGTCCGCGACAGCTTGGTGGGCATGGCGCTGGTGCTCGAGGCGATGGCGACACGCAGCCTGCCGGTGAGCAAGCTGGCGGCCGAGTTGCCGAAGTACGAGATCGTGAAGGCGCAGGCGAAACTCGAGCCCGCCCACCTCAGCGCAGCGCTTGCGGCGCTCGAGCAACACTTCGGCGATGCGACCGCCGACCGCATGGATGGGTTGCGGCTCGACTGGCCGGGCAAGTGGCTGCTCGTGCGCTCGAGCAACACCGAGCCGATCGTGCGGGCCATTGCCGAGGCCGCAACCTCCGCCGAGGCGCGCCGCTTGTGCGACGAAGCGCTCACCGTGATGGCGACCGCCGCCGCCTGACGCAGGTTCGGCCTGTGGCCTGCGCATCGATCGGCAAGCGCTGTTTGGCCGGACGACTGTTTGGCCGGACGATCGTTTGGCCGAACGACTGTTTGCCCGAACGATGGTTATGCCCAGGCGTGCAGCATCATCGGCTGGCCCCAGCGTTGCTCGATTCCTTTGAGCTTGATCTGGTAGCCGGGCCACACGTGCTTCAACAAGGCCGCGATTTCCTGCGCATCGTCGGGGCGATGGTAGGTGGTGATGGCCACTTTGGGCTTCTGCGCGCGAAGCGTTTCCATGGCGCCGCGCAGCATCATCAGTTCGCAGCCTTCGATGTCGGCCTTCAGGTAGGTGCACGCCAGGTTGTTCTCGGCAACCCAGCGATCGAGCGTGGTCGTGCGAATGCGGTGGGCCGTGACTTCGTTGGTGATGCAAGTCGCGACGCCGTTCTTCTGCAGATAGGTTTCGCCGACCTGATCGCTGAGCGCGACATGTTCGATCCTGACGTTGGGGCGATGAGCGAAGGTCTGTTTCAGGCCGTCGACGTATTCGGGCAACGGCTCGAACACCACGACTTGCCGCGCGTGTTCGCAGACGCGCCAGCCGAAAATTCCCTCCGCCGCGCCACAGTCGAACACGACGTCATCGGCGCTGATCGTCGTGCCAAACCGCTCGTAGCAGTGCCAGTTGCGCTGGTATTCCTGCTCGGTCACGGTTTGATACAAGAAATGAATGTCCAGCGCTTTCGGGAAGAAGAGCGGGTCGGCACGGCCGGGCATGCAAAGCGTCAAGAAGTCGGCTGTTTGCCCGACGCGGACTTTGCGTTGCGCCAGGACGCTGCACGGCGCTGCCGTCAGGTTCCAAAACCAGTCGCCGATGCTGCCGCCGAACCCGCATCGTCGGATGGTGTGCTTCAGGATTTCGAGGCGCCGATTCACCTGGCCGCTCCGACAC
>DASZPI010000359.1:0-4534 GCA_035550355.1 Pirellulales bacterium | reverse complement strand
CCGCAGCGCCCGTCGGGCCATCGCCCGTCGCGTCATCGCCCGTCGCGCAGCCGCAGGCCGCGCAGCCAGCAGGCGTTCCCGGCTGGCGTACGCCGTCGGGGGCAAGTCCCACGCCCGTGGCCAGCAACGCCGCGGGAGCCGGTGGTTCGAAGGTCGATCCCATCGAGCCGCTCAAGCCGATCGCCCATTCGCCGCGCAAGCCGTTGGCTCAAATCTCGCAAGGCCCCGCGACGCTGCCGAACGAGCAAGGCCAGGTGTGGCGCGAGTACAACATCAGTCCTTATACCTTGCGCGTCACCAGCACCAATCGGCCCGAGCAGGCGATCGTGGATTGGATTCTGCGCGAGACCGGCTACGAGGCGTGGCACACCGAGCCGCTGGGCGTGCTGAGCGCCAATAGCCGCACGCTGAAGGTGTACCACACGCCCGAAATGCACGCCGTGATTGCCGACGTCGTCGACCGGTTCGTCAACAGCGAGGCGGAGTCGCACGTGTTCGGCCTGCGCGTGGTGACGGTCGATAGCCCCAATTGGCGCGTCAAGGCGCACAGCATGCTGCATCCGGTGAGCGTGCAGACGCAAGGCATTCAGGCGTGGCTGGTGCAGAAGGAAGATGCCGCGCTGATCGTCGCCGAGATGCGCCGCCGCAACGACTATCGCGAACACAGCTCGCCGCAACTGGTGGTGAACAACGGGCAATCGACGACGGTCGCCGTCACGCGTCCGCGCAGCTACACGCGCGACGTGATCGTGCAGCCCGGCGGCTGGCCCGGTTTCCAAAACGATGTCGCGCAGTTCGACGAAGGCTTTACGCTCGAGCTGAACCCGCTGTTGTCGATCGACGGTCGCACGGTCGATGCCGTGATCAAATGCAACATCGACCAGTTGGAAAAGCTGGTGCCGGTGACGCTCGACGTGCCGACGGCCGCGGCGCCGCGGCAGCGGACGAAGATCGAAGTGCCGCAGGCTTCGCACTGCCGGCTGCACGAGCGATTCCGCTGGCCGATCGACCAGGTGCTGATCATCGACTTTGGCGTGGTGCCGCCGCCGACGCCCAGCGACCCAAGCTTGCTGGCCAAGGTGCCGCTGATCGGCACGCCCGACCGCTCGGATCTGATCGTGTTCGTCGAGAGCAAAGGGGCGGCGACCCCGTCGGCCACGGCGCCGATGGCCCCAGCCACCGTGCCCCAGGCTTCGAAGAACTACCGCGGACGCTACTAAAAGCCGAAAGCCGAGGCACTTATCCTCGGCTTTCGGCTTTCCGCTTTCCGCTTTTCCTCTAAAATGCCCGCATGCCTGCCTCAACGCATCCGCGACGTGTCGTGATTACTGGTCTGGGTTTGATTTCGCCTTTGGGCAACACGCCCGAAGCGCTGTGGGACGCGCTGGCCAACGGCCGCAGCGGGGTTGCGCCGTTGACGCTGACACCGCCGCTGTCGATTGCCCCGTTCGGCGGCGAGGCGCGCGAGTTCACCGGCGAGATCGACGGCTTCGGCCCCCTCGAGCCCGAAAAGAAAAAGGCGATCCGCAAAGGGCTCAAGGTAATGTGCCGCGAGTCGCAGATGGGGGTCGCTGCCGCGCAGCGCGCCATTGCCGATGCCGGCCTGCAAGCCGGCGCGTTCGACCCCGAGCGTACGGGAGTCGTGTACGGCAGCGACTACATGCTCAGCATTCCCGACGAGCTGGCCGGCGCGGTGCATGCCTGCCTCGACGAGCCCCACAAGTTCAACTTCGCACGCTGGGGAGGCGAGGGGCTGTCGAAGATGCAGCCGCTGTGGCTGCTCAAGTACTTGCCGAACATGCCCGCCAGCCACATTGCGATCTACAACGACATGCGCGGGCCCAGCAACTCGATCACCCATCGCGAGGCGGCCAGCAACCTGGCGATCGGCGAAGCGCTGCACATCATCGCGCGTGGCCATGCCGAGGTGATGATCGCCGGCGCCACCGGTTCGCGCCTGCACCCGATGAAGGCGGTGCATGCCGCGCAAACCGAAGAAGTGGTCACTCCCAACTGCTGCCCGCCGTCCGAGGCAGCGCGGCCGTTCGACCTGCGCCGCACAGGCGCAGTGCTCGGCGAAGGCGCGGGAGTGGTCGTGCTCGAAGAATTGTCGTCGGCCCAAAGGCGCGGGGCGCGGATCTATGCCGAAGTGGTCGGCGCGGCAAGCTCGACCGTTGCCGACCGGCACCTGGTCGGCCGGCGCGACGAAGCGCTCGCCGCCGCCATGCGTGGCACGCTGCGCGATGCCGGCGCCACGCCCGCCGAGATCGGCCACATCCAAGCCCACGGCCTGGGAACGCGCACGTCGGACATCGACGAGTCGCGCGCCCTGCAAAACGTGTTCGGCGATGCGCTGCCGAAACTGCCGGTGACCGCCGCGAAAAGCTACTTTGGCAATCTCGGCGCCGGCAGTGGCGCGGTCGAGTTGATTGCCGGCGTGTTGGCGCTGGCGAACGATCGCCTGTTTCCGATTCTCAACTATCGCACGCCCGATCCGGAGTGCCCGGTCCACGCCGTCACCCACAGCGAAACCTCGCCGGGGGCGAGCTTCCTGAACCTGAACGTGACGCCGCAGGGCCAGGCAAGTTGCGTCATGGTCCGTCGCTGGGCGGGCTGACGATCGTCAGGCAGGCCGTGGCCAGATCCGCATCTCGGCCCGATTCGATCGTTATGCTACGATCTAGATATCTGGCATATCGTCACGCGCGTTGCGCGGACCCAACAGTAACCGTTGCTAAGCGCAGTTTAAGCAATGCACAGACCGATTCACGGCACAGTTCATGGTAAGACCATCGAACTCGATGAAGACCTCGGGTTGGTCGACGGACAGGAGGTCGCGGTTCGAGTCGAAGCGATCGGTCGACTACAAACCTGGGGCGATGGCATCCTTCGTTCGGCCGGTGGTTGGGCCGATTACGCGGGACTCGATGCGGTGTTCAAGCAGATCGAGCAGGAGCGAAAGCTCGAACGGAACGAAGCCAAAAGCGGTTGATGAGCCACCTGCTCGATACGAACATCTGCGCCGCCCATTTTCGCCGACCTGGCGGACTCGCTCATCGATTTGTGCAATACGGCGGTGGGTTGTTTATCCCGACGATCGTGTTGGCAGAGCTTTATGCCGGAGCCTATCACGTCCCTGCTCCCGGTCCGCTCGTGCAGAAGATTCATGAGTTACTTGTCGACGTCCACGTTTTGGACTTCGATTCCATCTGTGCCGAGAAATTCGGCAGCGTTCGTGGACCATTATTGCGCCAAGGTATCTCGATCCCCACCGCGGATCTAATGATTGCTGCCGTCGCTTTGGTTCATAACCTGACGTTGGTGACGGACAACGTTGCGGATTTTGAACGGACTCCCGGACTGCGGCTCGACAATTGGCTGGCTGCATAGTTCACTTCTGAAGCGTGCTGTTCGGCCGGCGCCAGTGTTACAATGTGCAGCGCACGCCACGTCGTTCGAACCACTCACCCCAGCGACGAGAGGTTGCCATGGCGTTGAACTATTTCACCCTGGTGCATGTGCTGATCAGCCTGGTAGGGATCGCGGCCGGGTTTGGCGTGCTGGCCGGGCTGATTGCCGGCAGATTGCTTTCGCGGTGGACGACGGTTTTCCTGGCCTTCACCGCCGCGACCAGCGTTACCGGCTTTTTCTTTCCGTTCAACGGCATCACGCCTGGGATCGTGATCGGCGTGATCTCGATGTTCACGTTGGCGATCACGAGCTACGCGCTGTATGCGCGCCAACTCGCTGGTCCCTGGCGAACAGGGTTCGTCGTTAATGCCGTGCTCTCGCAGTACTTCAACTGCTTTGTGCTGATCGCCCAGTTGTTCCAGAAGATGCCCGCCTTGGCCGAAATCGCGCCGAATCAAAGCGGGCCGGCGTTTGCGCTCACGCAAGCGAGCATGCTGATCGCGTTCATCGTGCTGGGCTGGACGGCGCTGCGCCGGTTCGCGGCGAGCCCGGCGCTGCCGTCGGATGTCAAGTCGGTTGAAGTGATCGTCGCTGTGGCCGAAACATCGTCCGAATTGAGTTAGCTGTCGCGATCCGGGACGGTGACGATGCACACGTTCATCGCGCTTGCCGCTTCACCCTCATCCGGCCTTCGGCCACCTTCTCCCGGAGGGAGAAGGACTTGGGTGAGCGTCGATCGCCGTTCTGGTCGGCATAATCGTTAAAGAGCATCGCTCGCGCATGCGGCGGTGCTTTGCGAATGGCCGCCGGGACGTATCATGGGGTATCCCGTCGTTTCTCGTCCGGGCAGGCTCGATGCCCCAGCAAACGCTCGCCGTCGTCATTCCGATCTACAACGAGCAGGAAAACCTGCCCGAGTTGTTTCGGCGGCTGCGCGAAACGTTCGACCGCATGCCCGAGGTCGCAGCCACCGTGCTGTACGTGAACGACGGCAGCCGCGATGACTCGCTGAAGGTGATGCTCGAGCAGCATCGCCACGACCCGCGGTTCACGGTAGTCGAGCTGTCGCGAAACTTTGGGCACCAGGCGGCGATCACTGCCGGACTGGCGGCGGCCGCCGGCG
>DASZPI010000358.1:0-2189 GCA_035550355.1 Pirellulales bacterium | reverse complement strand
TGGTATCTCGGCCCGTTCGAAGACGCGTCGCAGTTGGCCGAGGAGCGCGGCGTCTCGTGGGGCGTGGTCGCGATGGTCGGCCGCCCGCCGCACCAGGTGCGCCGGGTCGTCGATCAATGCGCCGGAACGATCCCGCACGTGATCATCATCCCCGACATGCGCGCCTTTCCGCTGGCGCGGTTCTGGGACCCGCGTTGCGACTTTGCCGGGCTGGCGACGTTGCGGCTCGACGATCGCCTGCTCGCCCCGGTGCCGCGCACCTACAAGCGAATCATGGATGTGGCCCTGGCGAGCCTGGCCATGATTCTGCTTTCGCCGCTGCTGCTGGGCGTGCTCGTGTGCATCAAGCTGGGCAGCCCCGGGCCGGCACTCTACAGCCAAGAGCGCATCGGCTATCACGGCCGACGATTTCGCGCCTGGAAGTTCCGCAGCATGGTCACCAATGCCGACGAGGTGCTACGCCAATACCTGAGCACCGACGCCGAGCTCGAACAGGAATGGAAGCTGAACCATAAGCTGCGCTACGATCCGCGCGTCACCGCCCTGGGCCGCTGGCTGCGCAAGTTCAGCGTCGACGAGCTGCCACAGCTTTGGAACGTGATCGTCGGCGAAATGAGCCTCGTCGGTCCGCGGCCGATCGTCGAGGCCGAGATCGAAAAATACTCGCAGGCCTTTCCGATCTACCTGCGCGTGCGTCCGGGCCTGACCGGCTTGTGGCAGGTCTCGGGACGCAACAACACCACGTACGAAGAGCGCGTGCATCTCGACGTGCAGTACGTCCGCGATTGGTCTCCGTGGCTGGACCTGGACATCATGTTCAAAACCTTGCGCGTGGTGTTGCGCTGCGACGGAGCATATTAGCGCGGCCGCACCCTCGCGCCCGAACGCTTTACAGCCAGCTCGGGCGGTCCATGGTCAGCGACACGGTGAACCGCGCGCGGTTGTCGTCGCGGCGGATGACCGTCGACGGGGTGATCGTAAGCTCGCCGCAAACTTTCTTGCCGTCGGCGCTGCGATACACATACAGACCCGGGTTCGGCAACATCTGTCGCACAAAGCGGTAGTTGGTCGCCAGCAGATGCACCAGCGGCCGGGCGTCGCCGGTCGTGCCTTGAAAGGTGATCCGCTCCACGCGCTGCTGCGGATTGAAGTAATAGGTCAGCGAACCTGCCAAGTCGGCGTCGCCGGTGCCGGTCACCAACGCCACGCGATAGCCCTTGAGATGCGCCTTGCCCTTGGGATCGGTTTCGCCGGCGGCCGTCGAGACGCGCGACCACGTGGCCAGCACCCAGGCGGTGCTTACATCGAATCGCAGCGCCGCCGACAGCGGCGTGACTTCGAGCGGAAATTCCGACTCGCTGGCGCGCGGCGGCTGCCCGTAGCCGGCAAGCAGGCGGCGATCGTCGCCGGCAACCGCGGCGTGCTGCATCTCCGACTCGGCCTCGGCATCGGTCGTGGCCGTTGCCGAGTTCAGCAGGCTGGTCAGCCGCTGATGGTTGGAGACCACGTAGGGTAGCCCGACGGCGCCGAGCATCACGACGATTAGGCTGCTGTATTTGAGCATAGGGCCTCATTGTCTTTTCGTCGGTTGTGGACGATAGAATTTGCGATCACGCCGATCGCCCTTGCGATCGTTTTTTTCCGCACGCTTTGGCCACCGGTTTGTAGATGCGGCACGAGGAACTCGACAACTTGCGTTGGCTGCTGGGCGACGACGCCCGCGCCTGGCTGGAAAAGTTTGCCGATTGCGCACAACCCTCGCCCGCCGCCGCCGCGCAACTGCGGCGCGACTTATCGACGGAACGAGCGCGCCTGGTGCTGGAACAAGTCGCCCTGCGGCAGCGCGCCAAGGCAAAGTTTGCCGACGCGGCCGGCATGTTCTTCACCCTCCGCGGCTTGGAACAGGCGACCGACGACCGCACCGCCGCGTACAAGGCCAGCCGCTTCAGCATGCCAGGACCGGTGGTCGATTTGTGCTGCGGCATCGGCGGCGATATGCAGGCGCTGAGCCGGCGCGCAACGGTGCTCGGCATCGATCGCGATCGGCAGGTGGCACTGCGGGCGGCAGCGAACTGTCGGCAGGCCATGATCGCCGTGGCCGACGCCACCAGCGTTGCCGTCGAAGCGGCCGCCGCCTGGCACCTCGATCCCGATCGCCGCGCCGCGGGCCGGCGCACCACGCAAATTGC
>DASZPI010000357.1:0-1642 GCA_035550355.1 Pirellulales bacterium | reverse complement strand
CCGTGGTTGCCGGCGCGAGATCGGCCCGTTCGGATTGGGTCGCGCGTTCGGCCAGGTACTTGTCCTCGGCCGTTTCGCTCCACCGCCACGCCAGTTCGGGCGAACCTTCGCCGGTGATTCCTTCGCTGCGCGTGAGCAGGTACGGCGCCATGGCCAGGGCCAGCACCACGACCAGCCCGCCGCGTCGCCATCGCAACGACCAGCGCTGCGACCACAACAGCCAGGCCAACCAGGCCGTGATCATCACCGGCATGGCGGCGAACAGAATTCCGAACACGCCTGTCGACGGATGCGCCAGCAACGCCGCGACCACCGTTGCGGAGACCAGCGCCAACCATGCCAGGAACCGCTCGCCGAGCGGCACGCGCAGGTTGAGCAGCCACCAGGCGGTGATCAACACCAACAATGCGAGCGTCACGGCGACGCGCACAAAAAACCGCGCATAGATCGGCATCTCGACGAACTGGCTGACGGCCATGTACGCCCAGTACGCGCCCACCAGCAACACGCCTGGCCAGTAGCGCACAGGCCGCACAACAACCGAGTCCACCATGGCAGCATCTCAACGCTCGAGAATCGAAAGCCCGCCCTCACCGTACCCGCTGGCTACGAACTGCGCAAAGGGCAGTTGCTGCGCGCGGGCCAGCGAGCTGCTAGCGGCGCGCGTTCTACAGATCGAGCGGGAAGGGGCTGAGCAGCTCGACGCCGCGCTCGGTGACCAGGTAATCGTTCTCCAGCCGAATGCCGCCGCGCAGTTCCGGCGCGTACAGTCCCGGCTCGGCCGTGAACACGTCGCCCAGCTCGAACGTGTCGTTCCAGTGCGGGTTCAAATGCGGCGTTTCGTGCGGGAACAGGCCGATGCCGTGCCCCAGATGATGAGCAAACGTGCCGACGGTGGCCGTGTCGAGATGCGCCTGCACCTGGTCGAACAAGGCGCGGCAGCTCGCACCCGGCTTGACGAACCGCTCGACGATCGTGAACACCTCGGCAATCTTCTGCTGCGTGGCGAGCTGCGCGTCGGTCGGTCGGCCGTTGACGGCAAACGCCCGGCAGTTGTCGGCAAAGTAGCCGCGATACGCCGGCCCGAGATCGAGAATGTACAGCTCGCCGTCTTCTGCGGCGCGCCGGCGAGGCGGCCCGCCCGGAACCCCCGAGGCGTAATCGTTGCCGGTTCCGGTGAGCATTTCGCCGCACGTGCGCACGGCGACCGCTTGCAGCTCGTTGAACACGTCCAGCTCAACGACGCCCGGGCCGATGATCTCGCGCGCGCGGCGGTACATGGCGCCGGTCGCTTCGATTGCGCGGCGAATGCAGGCCAGCTCGTCGGCATCTTTCTTGCGCCGCAGCCGAAACATGGTCGGATCGATATCGGCTGTCGCTTTGCCCAGGCGAGTGGCCAGGTGCAGGCCGCACGTCGAGTATTCGCATCCTGCGCGGCCGATGGGCAACCGCCCTTCGAGCGCCTTGAGCAATGCGGTGCTCGAGGCGGCGCGCTGGTCGTTGCGCAGCGTCGAATGCCACTGGGCTTCGTAGGTCAGCACGTCGTCGGCCGCGACGCGCTCCGGGGGCTTGTTGGGCGCGACGAGCGTGCAACGCCCATCGGCCGCGAGTGCCGCCGCCGGCTCGAAGACCCAACCAAATC
>DASZPI010000356.1:0-7861 GCA_035550355.1 Pirellulales bacterium | reverse complement strand
GGGGGCTAATTTTTTTGCGCTCACACGCCGTTCAGAGAACCTTCAGGCTTTCGATCGGCAACACCGCATTCATGCTGCCTGTGCGGAAGCCGACAAGATCGAGCGTCACGTACTTAAACCCCAGCTGCGTGAACCGCTCGATAATCGCTTGCCGCGCTGTCGGTTCGGCGAGCGTGGCAATCGCCTCGGGCGGCACCTCGATCCGCGCCAGGTCGCCGCGATGGTAGCGCACGCGCAGTTCGCGCAACCCGAGGCTGCGCAGGAATTGCTCGGCGCGATCGATCATCGCGGTGCGCTCGGGTGTTGCCTCTTCGCCGTAGGCGATGCGGCTGCTGAGACATGGGCTGGCCGGCTTGTCCCAGATCGGCAAGTCCCAATGCGCTGCGAGCGCACGCACGTCGGCCTTCGTAAAGCCGGCGTCGATCAACGGACTAGCGACACGATGCTCGGCCGCCGCCTGCATGCCGGGCCGGTAGTCGCCCCGATCGTCGAGGTTTGCCCCGTTCGCGACGACCGCCACGCCCAATCGTTCGGCCAGCCCGTCGAGTTGGGTGTACAGCTCGGTCTTGCAGTGGTAACAGCGGTCGGCAGCGTTGCGTCGGTATTCGGGGCGCTGGAATTCGTCGGTGGCGATCACCTCGTGGCGAATGCCGATCAAGGCCGCCAATCGCCGCGCTTCGTCCAGTTCGCCTTCGGCGAGGCTGGCGCTGGCGCCGGTGACCGCCATCGCCCGATCGCCTACTGCCAGCCGTGCCGCTATGGCGACCACGGTGCTGTCGACCCCGGCCGACATCGCGACCGCACAGCTACCGTAGCCGGCCAAAATAGCCAGCAGCCGATCTCGCTTCGCAGCGAGCTCGGACGAGACGGGCGCGGCGGTCGACGACGTTGCGTTCATCGGCAAAAAAACCCACGGACCGCAATCGGTTGACGTGCAGTCCGTGGGCTTGTGTTAAAAAATCCTCCACCGCAATGCCGTGGCGACGCGGTTTTCGAGAGCCCGCATGTCAACATGGGGGCGTCCCGGACCTTGAGTTGTGTGATCCGATCGTTATTTCCGGGCGTCCGCCGAAACGGATGCCGGACGACGGCTATACACGCGGCCAAGGCCTTGATTCGGGCACCCAGCGGACTTTCGTATCGGCTCGACGAAAATAGACGTCTCAGCACGAACATGGCAGAGGACCATGCCGCAGCAATTGCTCGCTGCGGCGTCTTGATCATATCGGCATATCGTTTTCGGGGCAAGAAAAACCAGACCGACTCGTGCACCGCCGGCCCTAAAGATAACTTTGGGGCTCCTCTCTTGACCAGGCTGGCCATCCCCGACACGTCGGGGGTTCTATGGCCAATCATGATTCTGGGATCACGCCCTTGCCATCGGTCGCCGAGTTGATCGAGATTTCGCGCCGGTTGATCGCCAGAAGCAAGCGGGTGAGTGGCGAGATTGATGCGCTTTGGGCGCACCGATGCCGACCTCTGGTCGACATGCGAACCTAGATGTCTCCGCGGCCCAAGGCGACGGCGATTTGGGGTGCCCGCAGACCGAATGAGACTTGGTCCGCCGGCCTGCGGCGATCGGCGCGCGAGCGTGCAACCTGCTTGTCACCGTAAGTTCCGTTGGTGTAAGCTCTACGGAAATCACACGCCACTTCGCGCCCTGATGAAAAAGGATGACGGCTATGCCGCGCTGCATGCGACACCGCTGGACTGAGATCGGGCTGGCATCCTTGCTGGCACTTGTCGCAAACCTGGCTCGCGCCGCCGATGAACCGGCAAAGATCGATCCCCAAGCCGACCAGGTGCTGAAAGCCGTCTCCGGACTGTACGGTGCAGCGAACAGTCTGCGCGCAAAAATCACGACCACGATGAACGTGCAGCCGGCCGACGAAAAGACCGTCAACGTCACCTCGCTAAAGTTCGTGCGACCGAATCGGCTGTCGGCGTGGCTGGAATCGGGCCAGACCGGCATGGACTTGGTCAGCGACGGTGAGCACCTGACGATGTACATCCCGGCGCTGGCGCGTTATGCCGTCACCGACGCCCCTCAGCAGCTCGACGAAGTGGTGAGCGGCCCCATGAAGGTGCTGACGCTCGGCCAAGGCCTGCTGTTCGCCACACCGCTGCTCGCTGCCAAGCCGTACGAAGCGCTCACTCACGACATTCGCAACCTGCAATACGTGGGGACCGAAGTGATCGATGGGAAAAAGGCGCATCATCTTAAGCTCGTCGAATCGCAAAACGAATGGGAGCTATGGGTCGACGCAGGACCGCAGCCCACGGTACTGCGGGCGAAGCCCAACCTGCCAAAACTGCTCGATTCGATCGGCGCGCGCCTGCCGGATAACGTGACGATCGACCTATCGGTTGATTTCAGCGAATGGGATCTCGCTGCAAAACTAACGGACGACGACTTTGCCTTTAAAGCCCCCGAGGGCGCCGAGAAGGTCGATTCGCTGTTCGGCCGCCGCTCGGAAGGCCCGCATCCGCTTGTCGACAAGCCGGCGCCGGAGTTCGACTTGAAGCTGCTCAGCGGCGGCAGCGCGCGATTGGCCGACCACAAAGGCAAGGACGTCGTGATCCTCGACTTTTGGGCGACGTGGTGCGGCCCCTGCGTTCAGGCGCTTCCGACCATCGCGGCAGTTGCGGCCGAGTATCGCCCCAAGGGAGTCGCCTTCTACGCGGTGAACTTGGAGGAGGAGCCCGAAGAAATCCAAGCATTCCTCAAAGAACGCGATCTCAGTGTGCCGGTTGCTCTCGATTCCAACGGGCAAGTCGGCGCAGCCTACGGAGCCAACGCGATCCCGCAGACAGTTATCATCGACAAGCAGGGGACCGTGGCGATCGTGCACGTCGGCCTGTCGGTCGATCTGAAAGCGCAATTGAGCCGCGAATTGGACGCAATCTTGGCCGGCAAGAAGCCTGAGGCAAAGGCCGATGAATGAGCGATTGCCAGGGATTCGCACCCGTTCAGCGCTGGCCATCGCTCATCGACATTTGCCATCACGCTAACAATACGCTAACACTGCCCCTTTAGAATGCCCGTCCGGCGCTTGCTTGCGCCCGCAAACTCCCTCGTGCGATCGCATCCATGAAGCCAATTTTTGTCAGTGCCGCGGTGGCGCTCTGCGCCGTTGCCGGGTGTTCCGGTTCCGATTCGACGACCATTCATGGCGCGGGCGCATCGTTCCCGTATCCGATTTACTCGAAGTGGGCCTACACCTTCGAGCAGCTCGACGGCGCGCGCATTAATTATCAGTCGATCGGATCCAGTGCCGGCATCAACCAGGTGAAGGACCGCACCGTAAACTTTGGCGCGTCCGACGCTCCGCTCGACAAGAAAGAGCTCGATGCCGCGGGACTCGTCCAGTTTCCGCTGGTGATCGGCGGCATCGTTCCGGTCGTGCATCTCAGCGGTGTGAAGGCCGGCGAGCTAAAGCTTTCGCCGGAGGTGTTGGCGAATATCTTTCTCGGCGAAATCACCAAGTGGAACGACAGTGCGATCGTGGCCTTGAACCCCGACGGCAAGCTGCCCGACGTCGCGATCACTCCGGTCCGCCGCTCCGATGGTTCGGGCACCACGTGGATCTACACCAATTATCTGTCGGCGGTCTCATCGCCGTGGAAGGAAAGAATTGGCGCCGGTAAAGAGGTGTCGTGGCCGGCGGCGAGCGTCGGCGGAAAAGGCAACGAAGGCGTGGCCGCGAATGTCACGCAGATCGACGGTTCGATCGGCTATGTCGAGTACGCCTACGCCGTGCAGAACAAAATGACTCACGTCCAGTTGCAGAACAAAGCCGGCAAGTTCGTCGAGCCTTCGCTGGAGGCATTTTCGGCCGCGGCCAAGAACGCCGACTGGGCAGGCACGCCCGGCTTCGCCGTGGCATTGATCGATCAGCCAGGCGATGACACCTGGCCAATCGTCGGCGCGTCGTTCATCTTGTTGCACAACGACCAACCCGATCGGGCCGTGGCTGCAAAGATGCTGAAGTTCTTCGATTGGTGCTTCAAGCACGGCGGCGACGCTGCGAAGAACTTGCATTTCGTGCCGATTCCCGCCGACGTTTACACGCTCGTCGAAGCCGATTGGGACAAGCAGATTCAATCGGGCGGCAAACCCATCGAACGGTAGATCGGTCCGGAGCACCCGTGGCTGGTGACATTGAAGCGCATCCTGGGCTGCCGACCCCCACGCCGCTGTCCGATTACGATCGAACAGGCGACGTGGCACGGTCGCGCCATTTCGGCGACTTGCTGTTTCAGTCGCTCACCTCGTTGGGCGCGGTCATCCTGGTGGCGGTCGTCGCTTCGATCCTCGCACTGTTGATCTGGAAGTCGCTGCCGGCCATGCAGCGGTTTGGCGTCGGATTCATCGCTTCCAGCGATTGGGATCCGCTGCACGACCGGTATGGCGCCTGGCCGAGCATCTACGGCACGCTGGTCACGACGGCCATTGCCATGTCGGTCGCGGTGCCCCTGGCGCTGGTCACCGCGTTGTTTCTCGTCGACCTATCGCCGCCTTGGCTCAGCCGCATCGTGGGGACCGGGCTGGAACTGCTGGCCGCTGTGCCGAGCATCATCTATGGCATGTGGGGCATGACGGTCTTCGCCAGCTTTATGCAGCGCTGGGTCGAGCCGGCCTTGGCCAATACGCTGGGCTTTTTGCCGCTGTTCCAAGGGTCGTTCAACGGCATGGGTATGCTTACCGCCGGGCTGATCTTGGCGCTGATGGTGCTGCCGTACATTTGTGCCGTCTCGCGCGATGTGTTTCGCATGACTCCCGGTGTGCTTAAAGAATCGGCCTACGGCATGGGCGCCACCACCTGGGAAGTCACCCGCGACGTGACGATCCCCTACGGCATGCGCGGCATTCTGGGTGCCGTGTTTTTGGGACTCGCCCGGGCGATCGGCGAAACGATGGCCGTGACCTTTGTGATCGGCGACAATCGCAACGTGGCAACCTCGTTGTTCGCCTCCGGCAATACGATCTCGTCGACGCTCGCCAATCAATTCAACGAAGCCGCCGGGCTGAAATACAGCGTGCTGGTCGAGTTGGGCCTGGTACTGTTTATGATCACCGTGGCGTTCGAGATTGCCGCTCACTTGTGGCTGCGGCGGCTGCGCAACGCCGGGGGGCGATGATGGCCGTCGGCAGTCCCGTTTCGCAAGCGATCGCAAGCGGAAGCGCTTCGGACATGGCGCCGCGCTCGATTGCCTGGCGGCGAAGCATCGATTGGGCAGTCCGCGTGTTCGCCACACTCTCGGCGTGCATCGGGCTCGTGGCGCTGACCTGGATCTTGATGACCGTTTGCCTGCGCGGAGGCCAAGCGCTCAGTTGGCGCTTTGTGACGCAATTGCCCACGCCGCCCGGCGTGCCGGGCGGCGGCGTATCGAACGCCATCGTCGGCACCTGCTTGATGACGGCGCTGGCCGCCTTGGTCGGCGTGCCGTTAGGACTACTTGCAGGAGTTTACCTGGCCGAATATGGCAAGAACTCGCCCGCTGCCGTTGCGGTTCGCTTTGCAGCGAACATTCTGATGGGCACGCCTTCGATTCTGATCGGCGTGTTCGTGAACGTGCTGCTCGTGTCGCCGCCATTGGGACTTGGTCACTACTCGGGCTATGCCGGCGCGGCGGCGTTGGCGATCATCGTGTTGCCTGTGGTGGCGCGCACCAGTGAAGACATGCTACGCTTGGTGCCCGATACGCTGCGCGAGTCGGCACTGGCGCTGGGTTGCCCGCGCTGGCGGATGACGCTCGATATTATCTTTCGCGCCGCTCGCGGAGGTTTGCTCACCGGGGTGATCCTGGCGATTGCGCGCGTCAGCGGAGAGACCGCCCCCTTGCTGTTCACGGCGCTCAACAGCGAGTACTCGGTTCGCTCGCTGAACGAACAAACCGCCAACCTCACGGTCTTCATCGCCAACAAAGGCCAAAGCCCCTACGTCGACTGGCAGCAAATGGCCTGGGGCGCTGCGCTATTGATCACGCTGGGTGTCCTCTCGCTGATCCTGTTTGCGAGATTCATCCTTCGAGAGAGGAAGTCATGATCGTGGAACAGTTGCAAGAAGATGCACCGCAGAAGTCGATTCGCGAGGCGGTTAACGCGCCGCGCACCGCGGCCGCAAGCCCCACGCAGCCGCTGACGACGAAGATCTCGGTTCGCAGCTTGAACTTCTATTACGGACAGCATCAGTCGCTGTTCGACAATAACATCGACATTTACGCCAATCGCGTGACGGCCGTCATCGGTCCCAGCGGTTGCGGCAAAAGCACCCATCTACGCGCCTACAATCGCATTTATCAGCTTTATCGCGAGCACCGGGCCGAGGGGCAAATTCTGCTCGACGGCAAGAACCTGCTCGATCCGGCGACCGACGAACTGCAACTGCGCAAACGCGTCGGCATGATCTTCCAAAAGCCAACGCCGTTTCCGATGACGGTGTTCGACAATGTCGCCTACGGCCTGCGGCTGCATAATCGCATCTCGAAGCAAGAGCTGTCCGGCCGCGTCGAGGCTGCACTGCAAGCCGCCGCGCTCTGGGACGAGGTGAAGAACAAGCTCGACAAGCCCGGTACGGCGCTGTCGGGCGGCCAGCAGCAGCGGTTGTGCATCGCACGTGCCATTGCGGTCGAGCCCGACGTGCTGTTGATGGATGAACCATGCTCGGCCATCGATCCGGTCGGCACCGCGCGAATCGAGGATCTGATCGACAGCCTGCGCGCCAATTACACGATCATCATTGTCACGCACAACATGCAGCAGGCCGCGCGCGTGTCCGACTACACGGCATTCTTCTACCAAGGACGAATCGTCGAGTACGGACCTACGAAGCAGATTTTTACGAACCCCACGCAAAAGCAAACCGAAGATTACATCACCGGCCGATTCGGCTAACCGTGGGAGTCGACGAGCATGTCGCAGCATCTTTCACGACAGTTGGCGGTCCTGCGGGAAAAAATCCTGCACGTCGGCGGCTGTGTCGAGCAGGCCATCAGCCGGGCGGTCCATGCGTTGGTCGAGCGCGATGCGCGCGTCGCGGCCGAGGTTGTGGCTGCCGACGACGTGATCGATAAGCTCGAAGTTGAAGTCGAGGAGGAGTGCCTCAAGACGTTGGCCTTGTATCAGCCGGTTGCCGCCGACCTGCGCTTCGTCGTGTCGATCCTCAAGATCAACAACGATCTGGAGCGCATGGGCGATCTGGCCAAGAACGTCGCGAAACGCGTATTGTTCCTGGCCGAGTGCCCGCCGGCCGACATCACGTCGAACGTGCGGATCATGGCCTCGAAGGCGCAAGCCATGGTCAAGCAGAGCCTCGACTCGCTGGTGGAGTTCGACGCCACCATGGCTCGCCGAGTCCGCGAAGCCGACGACTCGGTGGATGCGTTGAATAAAGAGATCCAGGCGGCGATCCGCGAGCACCTGAAGCAGTCGCCCGAGCAGGTCGATTGCTGGCTGCGCTGGATTTCCGTCGTCAAGCACATCGAGCGGATGGCCGACATGGCCACCCACGTGGCCGAGGACGTCATTTACATGGTCGAAGGCGATATTGTCCGCCATCGCACCGAGGAATGACGGCCGAGCCAATATAGCGCAAGTCGTGTTCTCGAAATCCCTTGCGACCACACACCTGAACCATGGCCGCGCCAATGGCGTAGAACGGCTTTGGGAACTTCGGCGAAAGACCGCCAGGGACCGCGGCAACTAATCTTTTGGTCATGGCACAACGAGCACCAGCGACGGCCACGGATCGGACGTCCGGCGCAGGCGCGATCGATTGGCAGGCGCAGTTGGCGCAGCACGATCGTTGGCTGCGGACGGTCGTTCTTGCGCGGCTTGGCGATTGGCAAGCGGTCGACG
>DASZPI010000355.1:0-5039 GCA_035550355.1 Pirellulales bacterium | reverse complement strand
GCACGAAATTGAAGAACGGCTCGTCGCCGGTCGTTTTGACGGCGAGCACCTTCACCTGCGCGGTCGTCTTCTGTTCCAACTCTTGCAGCCAGCGCGACAGGTCGGCCTGCTGACCGGGTGAAAATATCCCGGCCTCGTCGTAGACGTATTGGCCTGTATCGCGAACGGTCAACTCGGCGGCCGGGGCAAACCGGGCGACAAGCAGCAGCCCGATGGCAACGATGATCGATCGCAGGGTGGGTCGAGCGCAGCGAGGCCCACCATCGAATGATGTGCGGGCCGCTGTTGGCGGGCCTCGCCGCAACGGCCCGACCCACCCAACGATGTTCGTTGCGACCGTACGCATCCGTTCGCTTCGATTACCAACCATCGGTCGCGTTGCCCAGGGCCTCGAGGTCGGCATACAGGCGTTCGAACTGCTGCCAGCCGCGATGATCTTTGTGGTCGATTGCGGCGCGCACGCCCGGCAGCGAATGGCCGACGGCGGCCTCGACGGCCCCGGCGACCTCGCTCGGCGGAACGAGCGACTTTTGCCCGCGCAGCCACAACAGCCCCCGCAGCACGCGCACTAGGCCTTGGCCGGCATGCTGTTGCAGATCGTCCAGCGCGCGCTCGTCGCCGCCCGAGGCCAGCAGCGCCTGGCGCATGGCCAGCGCCATGGTCCGCAACTCGCGTTCGCATTGCAGGCGCACGTCGCGCGGTTGAAACTCGAGCGCGGCAAACAAATCGTCGCCCAGCAGCGTCACGTGCTGCTGCTGAATTTCGAGCAGCTCCAACGGAAAGCTGTCGCGCGATCCGCGAATCGCCGCGGGCGTCATCACCAGCGGCGGCGCCAAGTGCGCCCGGTGTGCCTCGGAGCCCTCGACCGCGAAGCGGCGCAGCCAGTTGAGATCGACCGTTTCGACCGTCAGCACGCTCGTCATGCGTGCCGGGGGTTTCAGATCGCAGGGGCCGAACACGGTGAACCCGATCGAGCGCCCCGCGGCGAGCCGCTGCAAGTGCGCGATCAACCGACGCAATGGTTCGCGCAGCTCGTGCGCGAAGCAATCAAGCGAAGTCGGCGTAGATGCCATCGTGCATCGATTCCAGAAAGACAACGAACCGCGACGATAGCGTATCAGGATCGTCCGAGCCGCGAAATGTGTCGCCGCCCGGGCGCGTCGCCATTCGAGCACAGCGACGCCAGCGCTCGACCGACGCTCATCGCGATCGGTTAGCTGGACTCGCCAAACGATTCGTCGTTTTGGGCCGTGAAAAACTCTTCGGCTTTGCGCAGCATGTGGATCGCCGCGGCGTCGTCGAGGTCGGGCGTATGCCCGAGCAGGCCGGTGTTGCGGTCCTGGCCATCATGAAACGCGGCGACAAACACGAACTGGATCGGACGCTTGGCGAGCTCTTGGACAATTTGTTCGGTCGTCGCCAATTCCAGGTCGATCATCGAATGAATCCCTTGCCTAAGCGCGGCAGGCACACCCAAGCGGCCGCGAGCGTTTCATGGTGCCGAAGCGGTAAGGCAGCCGTGCCAGTTTCCAGGCGTCGCAGAACGCCCTTCGCTCCATCTGAACGCAATTCTATGCCCTCAGCCTCCGGAGGCAACATTCCGTTCGAGAGTTCGCAACGAATGCTCGAGCGGCGGACTCGGCATGCGAATTCAGGCAATGCTTGAGTCGTCGCCCGTGGCAGGCTCTACTGGGAGCGGAGCCACCTCGAAACCCGCCAGAATCCCCCGCCTCGTCCATCGATTGCCCCGCAGGAAATCGGCAGATGCTGAAATCATTGCTTGCTCAATTGTGCACTGTATCGACCCTGGCAGCGATCGTGATCGCAGCCGGCGACGCCCGCGCGGCCGATGTCGCCGACCTGATTTTGCATCACGGCAAGCTCCTGACCGTCGATGCGAAATTCCAAGTCGCCGAAGCGATCGCGATCCGAGACGGCAAAATTCTTGCCGTTGGCAGCAATCCCGACGTGCTCGCCCTCGGCGGGCCGGCAACGCGGATCGTCGATCTCGAAGGGCGGATGCTGCTGCCGGGCTTGATCGATTCGCATGTCCACCCGACCGGCGCGTGCATGACCGAGTTCGCGCATCCGGTACCCGACATGCAGTGCATCCAGGACGTGCTCGATTACATTCGCGCGCGGGCCGAGGCCTCGCAGCCCGGCGATTGGATCAGCGTTAGCCAGGTGTTCATTACGCGGCTGCGCGAACAGCGCTGGCCAACCCGCGCCGAGCTCGACGCCGCCGCGCCGCGCAATCCGGTGGTGTTCTCGACCGGGCCGGATGCCAGCGTCAACTCGCTGGCGCTGGCCGAGAGCGGCATCGACAAGGACTTTGTCCCCACCGGGGCGGGCAAGATCGAACGCGATCCCGCGACCGGCGAGCCGACCGGCATCCTGCGCAGCGCGAGCCGTTACATCAAATCGAAGCCCAAGAAGGACCGCAAAGCCACCGAATCCGAGAAGCTCGATCGGCTGGCGCTGTTGTTTGCCGACTACAACGCCTGCGGGCTGACCGGGATCGTCGATCGACACTGCTCGCCGGACTCGATTCCCCTGTACGTGAAGCTGAAGGATTCGGGGCGGCAGACCGTGAGGATCGCGCTGTCGCACAGCTTTTCGAACACCATGGACGCCGACGAGGCGGTCAAGAAAGCGCAGCAGATCGCGGCCCACCCGCTGCGGGCGCCCAACCCCTGGCTGCGGATCGTGGGCGTCAAGACATTTCTCGACGGCGGCATGCTTACCGGCAGCGCGTACATGCGCGAGCCCTGGGGTGTCAGCCAGATTTATTCGATCGACGACCCGCGCTATCAAGGGATGCTGTACATCGAGCCCGAGCGGCTCGAGAAAATGGTGCGGGCGGTGGTCGAAGCCGGCATGCAATTCACGGCGCACAGCGTCGGCGACGGCGCGGTGACCAACCTGCTGGCCGCTTACGAAAAGGTCAATCAATCGACGCCGATCGCGGCAACCAGACCCTGCCTCACGCACTCGAACTTCATGACCGAAGCAGCCGTCGCGCAGTGCGCGAAACTCGGCGTCGTGATCGACATTCAGCCGGCATGGCTGTGGCTGGACACGCACACGCTGGCGGCGCAGTTCGGCTACGACCGGCTGCGCTGGTTCCAGCCGTTGAAGTCGTTGTTTGCGCAAGGCGTAACGGTCGGCGGCGGATCGGACCACATGCAGAAAATTGGTCCGCGCCGGAGCATCAACTTTTACGACCCGTGGCTGGCCATGTGGGTGGCGATCACGCGCAACAGCCAGCACTACTCGCAGCCGCTGCATCCCGAGGAAGCGCTCTCGCGCGAGCAGGCGATCCGGTTCTACACGATCAACAACGCCCGACTGATGTTCCTGGAAGACCAGCTCGGCTCGCTCGAGCCCGGCAAGCTGGCCGACCTGATCGTGGTCGACCGCGACCTGCTGACCTGCCCGATCGACGACCTGCGCGAGACGAAGGTGCTGCAAACGTTCGTCAGCGGCAAGCAGGTGTATGCGGCAAACAACCGATGAGTTATGAATCCGGAGTCATGAGACGAACGGAACGGCCGCACTTCGTCGCTCATCCTTGCTAGTCCATAACTTGATGCGCAACTGGCCTATCATCTTCGCGATCATGCTGATCGGCCGGTCGCTGGGTGCCGCCTCGCCGGTCACGATCGACGAATCGCTCGTACGAGCCGCGGGCATTCGCAGCACCGCTTCGCAACACCTCACGCTGTACACCGACCTGCCGGCGAGCCCGGCGATCGACGAACTGCCGGCGGTGTTCGATCAGGCATTCGGCCAGTGGTGCACGTTCTTTGCGAAACGGCCTGCCGACGCCGGCGCGTGGCGCGTGCGGGCGTTTCTGATGCTCGACCGCCAGCGCTTTGCCCAGGCAGGCTTGCTGCCCGGCGCGCTGCCCAGCTTCCGCAACGGTTTCGCCTGGGATGCCGACGTGTGGATCGTCGAGCAGCCGGCCGACTATTACCGGCGGCACCTGCTGCTGCACGAAGGGACGCACGCGTTCATGAACACCGTGCTCGGCAATTGCGGGCCGCCCTGGTTCATGGAAGGCGTGGCCGAATTGCTGGCGACGCACCGCTGGGTCGATGGCCGGCTGACGCTGGGTTACTTTCCTAAGACCCGCGAGGAGGTCGATCACTGGGGGCGCATCAAGCTGGTGCGCGAGTCGATTGCCTCGGGCCGGCGTCAATCGATCGACGAACTGATGGCGCTCAAGCCTCAGGGTCAGTTGGAAAATGATGTGTACGGATGGTGCTGGGCGCTGGCAACGCTGCTCGACGCCGCGCCGCGGTACCACGATCGGTTCCGAGCGCAACTTGCCGACGTCACGCGCGACGATTTCAATCGCCGCTTTCGCGAGCGCTTTGCTAGCGATTGGCACGACCTGCTCGACGACTGGCAGGTTTTCTCGTCGACCTTGGTGTACGGCGACGACGTTCGGCGCGCCGCCATCGATTTCGGTCCCGGCAAACCGCTGGTCGGCGGCCGCGGCGAAGCGAACGTCGTCGTCGATCGGCTGTGGCAAACCGGCGGCGTGCGGCTCGAAGCGGGGCGTCGCTATCAGCTTCGCGCCTCGGGGCGCTTCACGCTGCGCGCGGGGCCCCCGGCCTGGGCCTGCGAAGCCAACGGCGTATCAATCCATTACCACGACGCGCGCCCGCTGGGCATGCTGCTGGCGGTCGTGCGCCCCGACGCGGCAACGGCGCAGAGCGCGTTTCTCGATCCGCAGCCCGTGGGACTTGAAGCCGTCGTCGCGCCCAAAACCTCGGGCACGCTGTACTTGGGCGTGAACGATTCGCCGGCCGATTTGGACCAGCACCAGGGCAGTGTTCGGGTCGAAATCATTGAACTCCCGGGCCCACCGTAGGTGATTGCGATGCAGAAGTTCATCGATCGTGGCAGTGCGCAGTTGGCCGTGAAGGACGTCGGCAATGGTCCGCCGCTGCTATTGGTCCATGGCTTTCCGTTGAACCACACCATGTGGCGAGCGCAGCTCGAAGCGTTTGCCGGCACGCACCGCGTGATCG
>DASZPI010000354.1:0-11605 GCA_035550355.1 Pirellulales bacterium | reverse complement strand
CTCGCCATTTTACGGTCGCGGTATGTCGGAAGTGCTGCTCGGGGTAGCGCTGCGCAATGTGCCGCGCGAGCGGTACCTGCTGGGAACAAAGCTGGGCCGCTACGACCTGAACCATTTCGATTTTTCAGCCAAACGCGTGGTTGAAAGCGTCGACGTGAGCTTGCACCGCATGGGGGTTGAGTATCTCGACATCTGCCTGTGCCACGATATCGAGTTCGTCGATATGTCGCAGATTGTCGAAGAGACGCTGCCGGCATTGCGCAAAGTGCAGCAGCAAGGAAAGGTGCGCTACATCGGCGTGAGCGGATATCCGATGAAGCTGTTCCGCTATGTGACCGAGCGCACCGACATCGACGTGATGCTTTCGTATAATCAGTACACGCTGCAGAATCGCCGGCTCGCAGAGCTAATTCCTATGCTCAAAGCCCGGGGCGTTGGCATCATGAACGCGGCGCCGTTCGCCGCCCGATTGCTGACCAATGCCACGTTGCCGGCCTGGCATAAGGCTTCGCCTGCGGTGAAAGCCGCCGCGCGGCAAGCTGCCGAGCGCTGTGCGGCGGCAGGCGTTGACATTGCACAACTCGCGCTGCAGTTCTCGATACAAAATCCGGACATCAGCACCTGCGTCGTCGGCAGCGCGAACCCGGAGAACGTACGCAAGTGGGCCGACTGGGCTGCTCAGCCGATCGACGAAGCCCTCTTGGCCGACGTGGAGCAGATCTTTGCACCGGTGATGAACCAAGGCCATATCGAAGGCCGGCCGGAGAACAACTAGTCGATCGATCGCCTGGCGGGCTTGCGTGCTAGAACGACGATTGAGCTTCCGAATGGCCAACGCCAGCCGCGCGCGGTGTGGATGTTCTCGTGCTGCACGATGCGAAAGAGCATGGCATTCAACCAGCCGTTCGGCTTGCCGAGATCGGAGCGTGGCGCCAGGGTCGTGCGATCTCTGAATAGCGTCGGCACACGGCACGCAACGATCGCAGGGAAGAGCAGGCTCATTCGATAGCTGGCCAGCTCGACTGAAAGCCCAAAGCCGCGCACGAGCGATGTCACCTCGCGCAAGGAGAATCGCTGCGTATGCCCAACTGCGCGATCATGCGCGCTATACAGCCATTCGTACGCCGGCAGATGCAGGATCAAAATACCGCCGCGACGCAAGCTCTCGCTTAAGCGGCGTAATCCATGGCGACACGCGGCGAGGCCCGGGACCGAACACACATCGCAGCTAATGATGACGTCGAAGCAGTCGCTTTCAACCGCCGGACTGCAGAGATCGTCGATGCGCAACTGCGCCTCCGGGCATAACTGCGCGGCACGTTGCACGGCGAACATCGACCGGTCGAAGCCATGGACCTGTTCCGGTTCGAGCAAGTCCGACAACAGTCGCAGATTGGCTCCGGTGCCGCAGCCGGCATCGAGCACTCGCGGGCTTCGGGGAAGCGTGGGTCTTCGAGAATCGATCAGCCGAGCGAGCAGGTCGCGCAGGCCCAGGTACCACCAGTGCGTGCGTTCGCAGCGTGCCATTTCGAGCAAATGTGGCTCCGCATCGGCACGGAGCGGGTAGCATGCCTCCATGGGCGACTCATTGCGACGAGGGTACTAGCTGCCGATCTTGGTCGAGCGCGCTCGGTGAGCCAAGTGCGCCGATCGAACGACGAACGACGGCTCGCCATTCTGATACTGGAAAATGCGTCCTACGTATTCGCCGATGGTGCCAAGTACCACCAGTTGCACGCCCGCGAAGAATACCACGCACGAAATGATCATAGGAATTCCGACGGGTAAATCAGGATGGATCCAAAATCGTTCCATCGCGATCTCAGCCAGGATGGCGAGGCTAACGCCCGCTGAGATGAGCCCCATCAACACGGCACAGCGCAATGGCAAGGTCGAAAACCCGAGGAACATATTCAGCCAAAGCTGAAATAACTTTGCAAGCGTGTAGCCCGATCGGCCGCCTTGGCGCGGCAAGTGTAAGACACCGATCTGACCGATGCGCCGAGTGATGCGCAGTATTAGCCCGTCGAGGTACAAGAATGGTCCCGAGCACCAGATCAATTCATCGACCAGCAGTCGATTCATCACCTTAAAGCTCGATAGGTACAGGTCCCTAGGTTTGCCAATCATGACGTTGGCAACAATGTCGTTGAACCAACTGCCGAGGCGTCGAAACCTCGAATGCTGGCGATGTTCATAGCGCCCGTAGACGACGTCCCATCCGTGGCTGCGCAAGGCGGCAAGCATTCGATCAATTTCGTGGGGCGGGTTCTGGCCATCGTCGTCGAGCACGGCAACATACTGGCCCGATGTGTGCTGAAGCCCCGCCATCACCGCATGCTGCTCGCCGAAATTGCGCGCGAGCTCGAGTACCGTTACGCTGTCTGGATACGACCGCGCCAAACGTTGGCACACCTGTTGCGAATTGTCGCGCGACCCGTCGTTAACCAGCACCACCTCGCAGGCGCGGCCGGCAAACACAGCGTGAATTTCGTGCACCACGAGCTCGATGGTGTCGCCGGCGTTGAACACGGGTATGACGAACGATAGCTCGATCGCATCCTGCGCCTGGTTGCGCGACGGGAGTGCACCGCTTTGGCCGGCGACGACGTGCTCGTGAACGTTCGCAGCGCTTGAGATGGTCATTGCAACCTGCGCTTTAGCGCCCGTCCGACAGGCGAACCAGGCTTTGCTCTTCAGATTCCTTCCACAACACCGCGGTCCAGGCGTCGGTCGATTGCGGCTTCAAGTACACCATCCCATGCGGATAGCGCTGCAACAGTTCGGCTTCAAGACTTTCGGATACCGGCCCGGAAACAGGTGCGTGATAGTTCAATACCACCACGTCGACGTCATGTTCTTCAAGCTGCCGCAGAATGCGATGTTCACGCCCTGGGCTGCGAAAATCCGGATCGAGGAAGTCGTACAGCGTGCGCGTCGGATTTTTTCGATCGGCAAAGAAATAAATTTCCGGGCAGTCGGGGCCGGCGTAAATATACGATCCCGGCTTGCTATGCTCTTGGATCTTCTGAACAACGGCTTCGTAGTGTTCGGCCGACACTGGATCGACCAACAGCGACCGACAACGTTCGATCTGCAAAGGGCGCGGCTGATGCGCTCGATACCGCTGGCCGTAGAACGTTGAATACCCGCCATTCAACCAAAGCACGGCGAACAGTCCGAACGACGTGGCTACGATCCGAAGCAAAGGGCGTGGCACGCCTGGCAGCCTCGAAAAGTAGAACGCTGCGGCCAAAAACACCAACGGGGCCGCGTATAAGAAGTAAATCGCGTGTGCGAAAGGAACTTGAACCAGGCTGACCATTGCAGCGACCGCGCAAAGCAAGAAAGTCTGCTCACGCTGCGTTCTGGTCAAGTGCTTGCCCCACCGCGCTGAAGCCAGCAGTACGACGACGCCGATCGTGACGAGTGGCGCCAGCGCGCGCGCTGCTTGCCACGTGGATCGATAGACCGGCCCGCTCCAACCCAAGCCGACGATCAGCACGACGGCCGCACTGCCCATCGAAATCGTGAATGCTCGCCGGAACAGCCGATGGTGAACAAGATCGCGGGCAACGAAGAGGATCAAGCCGATCGCCAGCACCGGAACCACAACAAACCACACCGACGACGCTGGCAACGGAACAATGGCTGAAGGTTCGGCCAACCGCGTTGATGCGCTAAGCAGCCCGAACCAAAGATCGTCGAGCCCTGAGCGCCGTGCGT
Source organism: Pirellulales bacterium (assembly GCA_035550355.1). Taxonomy (GTDB): domain Bacteria; phylum Planctomycetota; class Planctomycetia; order Pirellulales; family PNKZ01; genus DATAXP01. The sequence continues at coordinate 7,879 of DASZPI010000354.1, read as the reverse complement.
AGGGCAGTGCGAAGAGCGTCACTGGGATTGCAACGCCTGCCATAAATACGCCAGCCGCGACGACGATCTGCTTCAGTCGCTGCGCGGCGGTTCGTCCGGCCAAACGAATTTCACGCACGACCAACAAGATGGTGAGCGCGATCGCCGGCAGCGCGAAATGGCTGATCTCGGACAGCTTCGGCCCGTATGAGATGAGCATCGCGATGCAGCCGATGAACATAATCAACGACGCCAGGATAAATGCCGCCGACCAGATATCGGCCACGGCGGGCACTTCGTATTGCGATGATCGACGCAGCCGCGCTCGGCGCGGCGCTGCGGCGGCTGGTTCTAACGAACCCTGTTCGTTCTGCTCGCGATACACGAAGTACAGCCATACCGCAGCGACGAAATATAACCCAATTACCTTGATGATGATCGAGCAGCCGGCGCACAATCCCGCGAGCAGCAACCAGCGGCGCCGGCCGTCTTCGATGTGACGCAGCAATAGCAGCGTGCCAAAGCCAGCGAAAAACAGGTTGTACCACGAGGGCATGCCGATGAAGTAGTTCGGCAGACTCCACACAACGCACAACAAGGTGATGAACGCCGCGGATATCGGACCTGCCACATGGCGCGCAATGCAATACATCGCCAGCACGAACACCACGCTAAACGCAAGCAGTTGCTGCTGAAGAGCGCCGAATCGGTTGCCAAACAATTTGAACGAGAGGGCATCCAACTCGGACAGCGCGCCCGAGTACAGACTGTTGTAATTCAAGTGCGGCAACTCGCCTGCGGCGACCCGCTGTGCAGCGTGCGTCAACGCGCCAACATCGGGCGTGGTAACGCTGTAAGCAGACCAGTTCCAGATGATCGCCGCGGACAGTACACAGACCAGCCCCGCAACTGCCGAATCGCCAAGAGCTCGCGAAGCGCGTGAGCTGATTCGGGGGCGACGCTTAACACGCGTGACGCGGCCGCCGATAACCGAGTCGAGCCGCCGTTGTGTCGATGAGGAGAGTGCAAACGCCATTCAAGCGCGCTTTCGTTAAGAGCCAACCAAACTCAATGCACAAGAAAAGCCGACTGCCGCGGGTACGTTCATCGCATACCGACAGTCGTTACGACGTGCTGCGGGCTCGCAGAGAATGCAAACTCGGGGCCGGCACTGCAACTGTCGAACCGTAACTCGCGGTCGGTCAGTCCGAAACCGTTGGTATGCCGGCAGATCGGGCTGGCAAAACCAATTTGGAATCTTGTCCCTTGCCTCGTAATCACGTTGAAAGACCGAAAAACGTGATGCTAAGTTGTCGCGACATCCACGCGATTTAGACAATCTGTCTTACGCCAGACGGCCTATCGACGCTGCGTCCGAATCGATCATTCTGCGATCGCGGAGTTGACGACCTCGCAAATCCGCGCCACCTCGTCGTCCGTGAGGCCTGGGTAGCAGGGCAGCGAAAGAATTCGCTCGGCAGCGCGCTCGGTAAGCGGCAATGAGTAGCCGAGAAAGCGGTAGGCGGGCATCAAGTGAATCGGGACTGGATAATGAATGCCGTATCCGATTTGTTCCGCTTCCAGGCGGCCGATGACTTTGGCACGATCGTCGACCGCAATTACGAACAAATGGTAAGCGTGTGCGCATTCTGCTAACGCGGTGGGCAAGTCGACACCATCGGAAAGCTGCTCTCGATAGAGTTGGGCCAATCGACGGCGTTCGGCGACATCGGCGACCAGGTCACGGAGCTTCACCAGCAGGATTGCCGCCTGCAGTTCGTCGAGCCTGCTCGTTACGCCCTCGCACGTGGCTACGCGATAGTCCCTGGCGCCGAAGCAACGCGCTGAACGCAATGCGTCGGCGATTTCATCGCTGCACGCAAGGCACAGCCCCCCGTCGCCGTAGGCGCCCAAGTTTTTCGTTGGGTAGAACGAAAAACAGCCGATATCGCCAAACGTACCCGCGTGACGTCCGCCGAGTGTTGCTCCTGTGCACTGGGCACAATCTTCGACCACACGCAAATTGCGATCGCCGGCCAACCGCATCACGGCTGGCATGTCGACCATGTTCCCGAATAAATGCACCGGCAGAAGAGCGCGCGTGCGGGAAGTGATCCGCCGCGCAGCATCACAGACGTTCATCAGCAGCGACCGTCGATCGATCTCGCAGAACACCGGAGTCGCCCCGACCATGCGAATTGCACTGACGGTCGGGACCGCCGTGTTTGCCGTGGTAATGACTTCGTCGCCTGCCCCGACGCCCAGCACGCGCAACGCCAAGGCCAGTGCATCGGTGCCGCTGGCCACGCCGACCGCGCAGTCGTCCGCGCCAAGGTATCGCGCAAACTCTCGTTCGAACTCGCGAACGCGCGGTCCAAGAATCAACGTTCCCGAATCGAGCACTTGGGCGATCGCTGCGAGCATCTCCGCTCGTCGCTGCTGCCACTGCGATCGATACTCGAACATGCGAATTGCACGTGACGCCGCTATGTCCAATACGCCTCCCGGTGCTGTCGATAAAAAGCCAGGGATCTTGCAACGCCTTCCTTCAGGTCGACGCGCGGACGCCAGCCTGTGGCTTGCCGAAAGCGCGTAAAATCGCCGTAGTAATCGCCAATGTCGATAATCTTGGTATCCGCGGGAAAGGGGACGGAACGCGTGTCGAATCGGCAGTGCTCGGCGAGCGCCTCGACAAAATCGAGCAGCGAGTGTGGGCGCTCGGCGCCAAGGTTGAATACGCGTCCCATGCACTCGTCGGTGGTGATCGCCATCAGCATCGCGGCGACCACATCATCGACGTAGTTAAAGTCGCGCAGTTGCTTGCCGCCGCCATACAGAGCAATCGTTTCGCCACGGAGCGCCTGTCGAACGAAGGTCGCGCAGAAACCCTGGCGATCGCCTTCGAGCTTCTGTCGCGGCCCGTAGGTGTTCGTCATTCGCAACACGGTCGACCGGATGCCGTAGGTGCTGTGGTACAGCAGGTGGTAATACTCGGCAGCCAACTTGTTGATGCCGTTGACATCGATCGGGATCGTCGGGTGCTGCTCATCGACCGGAAGTTTCAAGGGCCGTCCGTAAACCTGGCGCGTCGAACTGTACAGTAACCGCGCGGTTGAATTGTGCTTGTGGCAGGCTTGCACCAGGTTCATGGTCGACACGCAGTTCACGTCCAAATCGAGCTGGGGATCGCGCATGCTATTGCCGTGGCTGACCTGCCCGGCGAGATGAAAAATGAAATCCTTCTGTTGAACCAGGATCTCGAGTGAATACGGGTCGCGCATATCAGACACATTCACGGTTACTCGATCGCGAATCGGCGCGATGTTGAAGAAGCTACCTCCGAATTGCGGCACGAGCGAATCGAGCAACACCACATGCGCTCCGAATTCGACAAGCCGCGCGGCGAGATTGCTGCCGATGAACCCCAATCCTCCGGTGATCAGGACGTTCCGATTGTAAAATCGACTTGCGAGATTCACGACATTCGAAACAAAAAAAAGTGCTGCACGATCGCTGTCGCGCCGACGGCCGCGACATTTTGACACTGCTGACGTAGCGATCGGGCTATTGTTCGCAGAACCGACGCCGCAAGACGCGAGAATTGCGGCCTGGAGAAAGCAGCCGCTCAAAATAGCGATTCGTGTGCCGAACGTTATCGGCACCGGTCGCCGAGACTCGTGAAAGAGTTTTGGAAGCACCCGGCATCGAAGCACGCCCGGCAGGGCTCGAACCTGCAACCTGCGGATTAGAAGTGTAGTTTCGCCCTTCATCTACCTTTTGGCGAAACCTCGAATAACTGTTTTCTTCGAGGAATTGGCACATGGCCTCGTCCGCAGGAGTGCGAGCCGGGAACGTTTTACGTGACACTTCACGTGACACCTCGCCTGAGCGTGGTGAGCTCCCGACGGCGACTACCGTCGCCGTTATTCAGGAAGTGACAAGATGTGAATAGCCTTTCGCGATCCCGGCTCGCTAATTCGCGCAGAATTCACAACGTAGTCGCATACACCGATCCTCGGTGTACAGCTCACTATACGGAGTGGCAACATGGCATACGACCGCACAAAAAAGAACGCGACGAGCGACGACGATGGCCGGAATGACCCGCTCGTTCGCGCTGCGAGAGCGCTTAAGCAGCTGGCAACCGACGGAAAACTGCTCTACGACTGCGATCCCTCTGGCTATCCGCACGTGCACTTGCCGGGCGATGATCCTGCCCAGTCCTTTCCAGTCAAATCCGAGCGCGTGACCTCGTGGCTGGCGAACTTCGTGTTCGAGAAAACCGGGTTTATTCCGGGGTCGCGCGACCTCCAGAGTCTCTCCGAAATCATGACCGCAGACGCCTGGGAACGTGGTCAACCGTTGTGCACAAGCAGCCGCCTCCAACAGATCGTACGCGGTGAGCCCGTGGCCCTCGTACTGCTCGCGTACATGGGTCGTCGCGCGCATAGCGTTATGCTCGCGACGGAGATGTACCGGCAGATGAAGTCGTATGCGGAGCACGCCGGCTTGGCTGCTGTACGAGCGGAGGGGTGGCCGGCTGCCGTGAACCTGTTTACCCGCAAGTTGCGCACGCTCAGCCCGCTCCTGAAAGAAGTCGGTTTCAAGGTCCACTGTCGCCACACTCATCAGGGTTGCCGAATCACCGTTTCGCGGCACATAGATGGCGCTGACGGTGATACCGTCATGCCGTCACCGGAACCGTCAGCGGTCAACGGCCCAGCCCTGCTAGACTTGCGTCAAGGTGACGGTAGCGACGGTTCCTTGTCCGCCGAGATGGCCCCCGGCTCGACGGGCGCCTCTACGGACATGGTCTGCGACCACGACGGAGGTGTCGCATGATGTGGATCCCACGTTCCTGGGGCGAGATCGTCGGCAACGGCCGAACGGTCCAAGGCCTCAAGAACCTGTTGCGGACGATGAAGTTCGACGGCATGAGGGGACCGAACACTTTTGTGAAAGGCCAATCACGCACTGGAAAGACATCACAGGTCAAGCTGTTTGCACAGTGCCTGCTGTGCGAGCAACTGGATCCGAACACTCTCGACCCGTGCAATGGAACGTGCTCGTTTTGCCGACGACCACAAAACCTCGAACTCCTGCGCGCCGGCGATGGGATCAGCGGCCTGTACTCGTTCAGTTCCGGCTTCACGTATCAATACACCAAGCTTGATTGCCCATCGTTGACTGACAGCCTCTTGACGCAGCGGCTAGCCGAAATCCATGAATGCCGTGGCGGGCACGTCGTGCACCTGGAGGAAGCACATCGTCTTGCCGCGAGATCGCTTTTCGAACGGCTCCTCATCCCGCTCGAAGAGCGAGGTGTCATGTGGATCGCGACTTCCATTCGCACAACGGGCCTCGACAGGGCGTTTTTAAACCGGTTCCCGGTGAAGTTGACCACGTCGAAGCCGAGCATCAGTGAGCTCGCTCGCTGGTTAGCGGCCCGCTGCTCTGAACAGCAGATCACGGTCGATGATCCGGAAACACTGCGTTCGCTCGCTCAACTCGCGGATTGCAACCCGGGCCGCGCCCTTAACCTGCTCACGGAAATACAGCTCATGAACCGCGGCAACCTTACTGCTGACTTCATGGGCGACCGCTGACGCAGCTTCCCGTCGTTCTACATCGCTCTGAACGAAGCACAACCAAAGACTACGTCGACTACTCGACGACGCGAGATCCCGTCAGCCGGCCTCCTTGGGCTTCCGGCAGATCTAGATGCACAACTAGTGCGCTCAGCAACCCATGTGAGCCAGAGTGCGAGTCGGAGCGGCCGTAGTACTGGGAGCAAAGGGAACTTTCCTCACTACACAACATCAAGGACTCTGTGATGAGCGACGGCGCCAACATCAGCGTCACGACGTTCCACGAGGACATCGAGCACCTCGAGTGGCAGACGATCAGCAATATCGTCGGCAAGGTGACTGCCGGGGAACCACTGCCGCGCGACAGCATCGAAGGAGCCTTTCGGGTTCTCGTCCGCGAGCCAAAGGACCTCGGAACGCTGTTCGCTAATCCAAAGTGCCTCATTACTGCAAATCAGCCATCAGAGGAATTTCTGGACGTCGCTCGGCAGGCTCAACACGCATGGCTGCGCTCGTTACGGCAGATCCTTGGAAACCGTGGATGCAGGCACGCGATGCGGGAGGCATCCCCACTACGACGGCAGCTCGCGTTCACCGGCGTGCTCATCTGCGGAGGCAAACACTTTCGGAACGATTCCTGGCCCACAGCAGATGAACTTGACCCTGACCCGGAAGTGAAATTCGGTCGTCTGACACGGGTCGAGGTTCTCCCTGGTGGACGCTGGCGGTGCCTATGCACCTGCGGCCGCGAAAAGGTGATCCGGCGGGAACACCTGCGTAGCGGCCGCACGAAGTCGTGCGGGTGCCTTCGCGCAGAGCTTGATGCAAAGTTGCGGCTTCGCCGCGCCCGACGGGCACGGTGAGAACGAAACAAACCCGCTATTTGGCCGGCGGATTACAAGCAGGCCCATCGCGGCAACGCGAGTGTGTTGGCTAGCGGCGTCTCGTCAACACCCGTACAGGACTCTACCGTCGGAGTGCGACGGTCCTGGGGGGACCACCACCAAAGTAGTACTAGAAGCATCCGTAGAGCAACGAGAATAGGACCTCATTGAAAGAGAGAAAACGGAAGAAACTGAACCAGGACGAATGTACGAAGCCGTCTGAAAAAGAACCTTCACACAGAGAGTCGCGAAAAACATGTCTGAAAACCTCGATACGGCAAGCTCCAGTGATGGCCAGGTACGAGCCCAGCAGTTGGCCCTTTCAGAACTCAAGGACCTGCACGTGCGAATCCCGCTGGAAGCGTGGCGCCGTGGTCGGATCGCGGCGCTGAACTGCCGCCTGCCGTTCAAGGTGTACCTGGCCGGCCTGCTGATGAAGGGCGGGCCAACGGAGCCTGACGACACCGCAAGATAGCCCGCTAGAACTCGCAGAAAGGTAGCCTATGCGTCCCGTCTCCGACGTATTTCAAGTGACCGCCCGCCTCGTTATCCTTGTACGCAGCTTGCTGGCAGCAGGACTTTGGTCGGTCAGACGCCGCTGTCAAAAGAGCGTTCGCGTTGCGGACGACGCGTTCCGTCTGGTCCGTTCAAGGCGGCAGATATCGCACAGGCATGAACGAGGCCGATACCTGTCGCAAGTTGGTTCGGCCACGGCTGGAAGCCGCAGGCTAGGACCACCTGCCGCACCTGTACAGCGAGCAGACGCCATTCACCGATGGCCGGATCATCGTCCCAGGAGGGCGACCGCGGCGGCCAAAGAAAAAGTTCTCGGACTTCCTGCTGCGGTACTCCCGGGACATCACGCTTGCGGTGGTCGAAGCGAAGTCCGACCGTCGGCCCGCTGGGGACGGGCTGCAGCAGGCCAAGGAATACGCCGAGATCCTTGGGCTGAAGTTCGCTTACGCGACCAACGGCACCGAGATCATCGAGCACGACGGCTTCACGGCTCAGGAGAAGCTGGTCGATCGCTTCCCGACACCTGGCGAACTCTGGTCCCGGTATCAGATCGGCCAAGGTCTATCGCAAGCTGTGGCCAACGCCGTCCTCGTTCCCTTCTTCCATCAACCCGGAAAGGAACCGCGGCTTACCAGCGAATCGCGATCCAGCGAGCCGTCGAAGCCATCACCAGCGGCAGGAAGCGTGCTCTGCATGTCATGGCCGACGTATCAGCTCAAGACGCGATTTCGGGTCAAATAGCTGCCTGTTGTCATTCTTTGGACCACCGCACCCGCGCTGCCTTCGTCGCGCTCTCCGACCGCTGCTTGGCGGTCAGCTTCGCGGCCCGCGCCTTCCCGCCCTTCAAGCCACCCTTACGCCCGAGCGCCACGGCAGCGGGGGCTTTCGGCTTACAGCCCGGCAAAATGCCTC
>DASZPI010000353.1:0-6534 GCA_035550355.1 Pirellulales bacterium | reverse complement strand
AAGAAGCAGTACGGCGAGGAAGAGGATATTGTAGTTAACATCGACCGCAAGGACGGTTCGATCTCGGGAACGCACAACGGCGTTGCGCTCGACCCGGAAGAAACGGCCGGACGCATCGGCGCGCAAACTGCCAAGCAGGTCATCATCCAGAAGGTGCGCGAGGCCGAGCGCGACGCGCTGTTCGACGAGTACGAACGCGAACGCGGCCAGTTGGTTACCGGGGTCGTGCAGCGCTACGAGGGGGGCGCCGCCACCGTCACTCTGCAGAACACCGAAGCCATCTTGCCGCGCAGCGAACAGATTCCCGGCGAGACGCACCATCCCAACGAACGCGTTCGCGCGACCGTATTCGAGGTGCGCAAGGTCGGCAGCCGCGTGAAGGTAGTGCTCAGCCGCATTCGACCGGCACTGGTCGCTCGCTTGTTCGAACAAGAGATTCCCGAAATCGCCGATGGCGTGATCGAGATCAAGGCCATGGCGCGCGAGCCGGGGTACCGCAGCAAAGTCGCTGTCAGCAGCACCGATCAGCGCGTCGATTGTGTCGGCGCTTGCGTGGGGGTGCGCGGCAACCGCATCAAGAATATCGTCGACGAGTTGGCTGGCGAGCGGATCGACATCGTCCGCTGGAGCGACGATATGCAGGTCCTGATCCCCAACGCCCTACAGCCGGCCGAGGTCGATGAGGTGATCCTGTGCGAAATGCTCGGGCGGGCGATCGTGCTGGTGCGCGAGGATCAGTTGTCGTTGGCCATCGGGCGCCGCGGCCAGAATGTGCGGCTGGCGAGCAAGTTATGCGGGTGGGACATCGAAATTATGACCCGCGAAGAGCTGGACGAGCAGCTCGACCGGGCCGTGGCCGGGTTCTGCTCAATCGAAGGCGTCGACGAAAACCTCGCGGGGAAGCTGGTCGAAGAAGGGTTTTTGTCTTACGATGATTTGTCGGTCATCGAGCCCGATGCCCTGGAAGAAATGGGCCAATTGACGGCGGAGCAGGTGGCTCACATCGTCGAGCAGGCCGAGGCAAAGGCGCTCGAGGCCGAACAGGCAGCGACCGAAGAGCGACGGCGTCAGCGCGAGCAGCAGCGGATCGAGGCGGCAACCGCCGAAATCGAAGCCCGCGAGGCCGCCGAGCGCGCGGCGCAGGGCTTACCACCAGAGGGCGGTGCGGGTGAAGGGGGCGAGACTTCGGCCGAAGCGCACGAGGTCTCAAATGCCGCGACGCCCGCGGGCGCAGAATCCGGCGATGCCGGATCGAGCGCCTAGGCCCGGTTGCGTTGGTGGCCGGGGCGCGAAGCGCAGTTTCGGCCGTTCGCGCCACGGTGGGCGCGGGTGCCGACGTGCTTCGGCAATCGCTGCCGCCGCGACAAGGTTACGAGCGTTACGGGTCGGTTGTTCGGTGAACGACACGACAGGGAGATTGTGGTTATGCATTAGTCAACACGGGCGCCGAGGCCAACGTGTGGCGTGCCAGTGCACGCCCTTGGCCGCTCGGCAGTGGGAGAGTGAGCTTTGGCCGTAAGGATCTATTCGTTAGCGAAGGAACTCAAGCTCGACAGCAAGGACCTGGTCGACCTGTGCACGAGGGCAGGTGTGCCGGGCAAAGGGTCGGCGCTGGCTAGCTTGAGCGACGAAGAAGTGGCAAAGGTGAAGGCCTTCGTGGCTGGCGCCAACAAGGCACCGGCCCCGCGCGCGCCTGCGCCGGCCACCGCAGTCCGGGCCACAGGCGGAGCGACCGCCGTTGCGGCGCCCCCTGAGCCTCCGGTGTTCCGCCGCGAGGATTACATCGGCCCCGGTGGTGTGGCTGCAAAGCCGCCGGTCATTCCGCCATCGAAGCCCCCGGTGGTTAAGCCCGAGCGCCCGATTGCTGCCGAGACTTCGCGTAAACCCGAGCCCGCACACAAGCCAGAGCCGAAGCCGCCTGCGAAACCCGCCGCCCCTGCCGTGCGGTTGGCGCCTTTACCCCCGTCGGCGCATACGCCGGCGGCCAAGCCGGCCGAGCCCGAGCCCCAAAAGCCTGATATTCGACTGCCGATCGACGCCATTCGCGCCAGCAAGGCGGGTGGCTCGAAGCCGTTGCAGGCTCACATGCGCGCTCACGAAATGAAGCGAAAGGCCGAGCAGCAAGGTGGGCCGCAGCAGCCTTCGCAGCCCGCTCGCGGCGGCCGGCCCGGCGGTCCCGGCCGCGGGCCCCAAGCTCCTCCGCCTGCGGCAGCGCCCGGCGAAGGCAAGGATCGCAAACGAACCACCCCGGGCGGCAAGCTGCCCGCGGTGCGCGATGATGAAAAGGTTTTGGGCGGCCGAGAGCAACGCCAACTCAACCGCAAACGGCTGACCACCGATGCGCGGCCTCCGTCGCTGAGCGGCGAGGATGAGCCACGGTTCCGCAAGCTACGCAAACCGAAGAAAACGGGCGCCAACACCGCCGCGCCGCGCAAAAGCCATGTGATCGTGCAGTTCCCTTGCACGGTGCGCAGCTTTTCCGAAGCACTCGGCTTCCGCGTGACGCAAGTGCTCGGCAAGCTGCTGGCCTTGGGCACGATGGCCAACATCAACACCGAGCTGAGCACCGAGCTGGTCGAATTGCTGGCGATCGAATTTGGCGTCGAAATTGAACTGCGCCAAGCCGCCAACGTCGAAGAACAACTGCTCGCCAGTGTCGCCAGCGAAGCCGATGCTCCCGATTCGCTCGAGCCGCGAGCGCCAGTGGTCACGTTTCTGGGGCACGTCGATCACGGCAAGACCTCGTTGTTGGACCGCATCATCGGCATCGACGTGGCCAGCGGCGAGAGCGGCGGCATCACGCAGCACATCCGCGCGTATCGCATCGAGAAAGACGGGCGACCAATCACGTTCGTCGACACGCCCGGCCACGAAGCGTTCACGCAAATGCGCGCACGCGGCGCGAAAGTCACTGACATTGCCGTGCTGGTGGTTGCTGCCGATGACGGCGTGATGCCGCAGACCGAAGAGGCGATCAGCCATGCGCGTGCGGCCGAAGTACCGATCGTGATCGCGCTCAACAAGACCGATCTGCCCGGCATCAACTACGACCGCATCTACACGCAATTGGTCACGGCCGGTCTCCAGCCGACCGAATGGGGCGGCGACGTGGAATTGGTCAAGTGCAGCGCGCTCACCGGCAACGGCATCGACGAGCTCCTGGAAACGCTGCTCACGATTGCCGACCTGAACGATTACCGCGCCAACCCGAATCGGGCCGCCACGGGCCTCTGCTTGGAAGCTTCGTTGCACGAAGGGCGCGGCGTCGTCACCAAGTTGCTGGTGCAGAAGGGTACGCTGCGCGTCGGCGATGCCCTGGTCTGCGGCTCGGCGTATGGCCGCGTCAAGGCGATCTACGACACGCTTGATACCAATAAGACCTATGAGTCGGTCGGGCCATCGACGCCGGTGAATCTGACCGGCCTCGATATTGCCCCGGGCGCAGGCGATCCGTTCTACGTACTCGACGACGTGGTGCAGGCCCGCGAGATCGCGGAGAAACGTGCTGCCGAATCGCGCGCCGTTTCGCTCAGCGATGGCTTCCGCCACGTGACCCTCGAAACGTTGCACGAACGTTTGGGCGGCGAACAAGCGGCAACGCTCAACGTTATTCTGCGGGCCGACGTTCGCGGTTCGATCGAAGCGATCCAAAAAGAGCTTGGAAAGCTTGCGCATCCTGAGGTGCAAATCAAAGTATTGCAGGCCACGGTCGGCGGCATCAGCGAGGCCGACGTGTACCTGGCCGATGCCAGCGATGCGATTATCATCGGGTTCAACGTTGTGCCAGACGAAAAGGCGCGTTCGCTGGCCGACGATCGCGGCGTGCAGATTCGCCGTTACGACATCATCTACCAGGTAACCGACGACTTGCGTGCCGCACTGGAAGGCATGCTAAAACCCGAGAAACGCGATGTCGAACTTGGCCGAGCGCTGGTCCAGCGCACGTTCCAGATCAGCCGCGTAGGCACGATCGCGGGTTGCCGGGTGCTGGCAGGTACGATCGAGCGAAATGCCCGTGTGCGAGTGATTCGCGACAATCGCATTGTCGGCGATTACCCGCTGGAATCGCTGAAGCGTGAAAAGGACGATGCTCGCGAGGTTCGCGAAGGCATGGAATGCGGCATGAAGCTGGGCGGATTCAACGACCTGAAAGAAGGCGACATTCTCGAAGCCTACCGCATCGAGGAAGTCGCGAGAACCTTGTAGGAGTGCAGGATGATGAATGCAGAATGCAGAATATAAAGCCCCAGATGGTTCCGCGTTCATCATTCTGCATTCCGCATTTTTTCCCATGTCTCGTCGCACTCTCAAAGCTGCCGAAGCCGTCCGTGAGGTGGTCAGCATGGCCATTCTCACCGATCTGAACGATCCGCGCGTGCAGGACGTGACCGTTACGGGCGTCGAAGTATCGCCCGACATGCGCCAGGCGAAGGTGCATGTTTCGATTATGGGAACCGAGGCGAAGCAGAACCTTGGCCTGCGTGGACTACAAAGTGCCGCCGGGTATTTGCAGTCGAAGGTCGCCAAACGCATCGACACACGCTACACGCCCCGTCTGGAGTTCGTGCTCGACCAGGGGGTCAAGAAATCAATCGCGATCGCGGAAATTCTTAAGCGTGTGCTGCCGAAGGAGCCGGCGGAAGCGGCCGAGCCCGAGTCCGAGAGCTAGAATTTCGTAGTCATTTTCATCCTTCCGAAACGAACCAATGGCAAAACCCGATCGCGGCGCCTTGATCGCCAAGACGCATAAGGTTCTGAAAAAGCACTACAAGCCGGTCACGTATACCGACCGCCCACTGCTGGAGAGCCTGATCTTCGGTTGCTGCCTCGAGAATACGCGCTACGAGCCTGCCGAGGCGGCGTACAAGGCGCTTGCCACCGGATTTTTCGACTGGAATGAAGTGCGCGTCAGCACGGTCGACGAGTTGGCCGAATCGATGAACATGGTTGCCGAGCCGCAGGCCCAGGCGGCCAGCGTGAAAAAAGTCCTGTACGGAATCTTCGAGTCGACTTATTCATTCGACATCGAATCGATGAAAAAGATGAACCTGGGCGCTGCGGTCCAGAAGCTGGAGAAGATCGAAGGAATCACGCCGTTCGTCATCGGTGTGATCACGCAGGCGTCGCTCGGCGGGCATGCCATCCCGCTCGACCGCGGCGCGTTTCTGGCATTGAAATCGGTCGGCATTGCCACGCCAGCCGATGAAACCAAGGGAGTGGTTCCCGGCCTCGAACGTGCGATTCCCAAGACCAAGGGAGTCGAGTTCGGATCGCTGTTACATCAGTTGGGCGCCGACCTGGCCGCCAGCCCCTATTCAACGAACCTGCACAAGGTACTGTTGGAAATCAATCCCGACGCGAAAGACAGCCTGCCGAAGCGGCCGCCGAAGAATGTCGAGAAACCCGCCGCTCCGGCCGCCGAATCTCCTGCCCCCGCGAAGGCCGAAAGCAAGTCGGATAAGGGCAGCGCGGAACGAAAGCCAATGCCCGTGGGCAAGAAAAAGCCCGAGCTGAAGAAGCCGGCCCCCGCGCGCAAACCCGAGAAGGTCAGCCCGAAGAAGAAGGCGGCGGCTGGTTCACTGTCCAAGCGCAAGCCTCGCTAAGGCCGCATAGCGTCGCTTGCGATTCCACAGGCCCGTCGCATGCACGAACCGCAGCTCGACGCCTGGCATATGACCCGCGCTTTGCAGCTGGCCGCTCACGGCCAGGGCTATGTCGAGCCGAATCCGATGGTCGGCTGCATCATTGCCCGCGGGGCCGAGCTGATCGCCGAAGGCTGGCATCGGAGATTCGGCGGCCCGCACGCCGAAATCGAAGCCTTGAACGTCGCCGGGGCGCGTGCCGCGGGCGCAACCATGTACGTTACGCTCGAGCCGTGCTGCCATACCGGCAAGACGCCTCCATGCACACGGGCAATCATCGCTGCCGGAATTGGACGCGTTGTGGCGGCGATGCGCGATCCTTTCCCGGCCGTCTCGGGAGGCGGTTTTGCCGAGCTCCAGCACGCCGGCATCAGCGTCGAAAGCGGCCTGCACGAGGCCGAGGCCCGCCGGCTGAACGCCCCGTACCTGAAGCTTGTGGATCGAGGCCGACCGTGGGTCATTGCCAAGTGGGCGATGTCGCTCGACGGCAAGATCGCCACGCGCACCGGTTCAAGCCGTTGGATCTCAAACGCCACGTCGCGGACTGTGGTTCATCGATTGCGCGGCCGCATGGACGCGATCATCGTGGGTCGTGGCACCGCGGAGACCGACGATCCGCTGCTGATCGCTCGCCCCGCTGGTCCCCGCGTGGCGGTCCGAATTATCATCGACAGCCGCGCCGGCCTCTCACTCGGTAGTCAACTCGTTCGCACATTGCACGAGGCGCCGGTGTTGTTGGTAGCATCGGAGAGCGCAGATTCGAGTCGCTGTGACGCGCTTCGTGCCGCAGGTTGCGAAGTGCTGCAGCTGGCCGGCGATTCGAACTCGCGATTGGTCGCATTGCTCGATGAGCTTGGCCGGCGTCGGATGACGAACGTGCTGGTCGAGGGCG
>DASZPI010000352.1:0-4247 GCA_035550355.1 Pirellulales bacterium | reverse complement strand
TACCGCAGAATCGCGCCGACTTCTTTATCGAGTTCGCCTGCGTGCACGTTGCGGTTCACGACCTTCCCCTGCTTGTCGATCAACAGCATGCTCGGCAAGGTCAGGATACCCAAGGCGTTGGCCAAAGGGCTGTCGAGCCCGCCGGCTTCGTAGATTTGCGTCCACGGCAGCTTGTTGGTCTTCAAGAAGTTGGTCAGGTCTTGGATCTGGTTATCGAGGCTGATGCCGATGATCACCAGGCCATCGCGACCATACTTGGCTTGGAGTTCCTTCAAGGTCGCCAGATCGTTCACGCACGGCGTGCTCCAGGTGGCCCAGTAGTGCAGCAGCACGATCTTGCCGCGGTATTGCGACAGGCTCACAGTCTGCCCCGTGACGCTCTTACCGGTGAGTTGAATACTCTTGCCGACCGATTCGAGCCGCGCTTTGGCGCCTGCGGCTTTCTTGGCGGCTGCGGCCGAGGGGAAGCCCTCGACGATTTTGCCGTACCATTTTTTCGCTTCGTCCTCTTGGCCGGCGAACTCCTGGGCGATGCCCAGTTGCAACATGGCCTCGGCCGTGTCAGGACTTTTCGGATGGTCGGTCACGTACTTGTTCAGGCTGTCGAGCCACTTCTTCTGCACCGTGACGAAATCAACGTTTGGCTGGCTGATGGCAGCCCCGTAATCGGCCGTCAGATAGCGGAACTCGACGAACGCGGCGAGCTCTTCATCCTCGGGATTTCCTGCGAGTTTTTCGTAAAGTGCTTGCAGCCGGCCGACCCCATCGGGGAACGAACCGGTCTGGGCGGCAGCACTAATCGTGTCAGCCAACTGGCGAATCCACAGCTTGCGATCTTCGCCCGAGTTCAGCGAAGCAATCTGTTCGACGACATCGGCCCGCTCGCCGTTGAGCCGCGGCAGCTCGGCCGGGCCCGCGCTCAGCAGTTCCTTGTCGAGTTTCTCGAGCTTCGCCACTAGTTCCTGCACCCGGGCATCGCTCGATGGCTCGGCGGCAGCCGGCGAGTCAGGCCGCATGGCCAACTCGCTGGGGAAGAAGAAGCCCTGTGCCGCGGCGGTTTCGCTATTCTCACTCGGCATCGGCGGGGCGTCGATCAACCGCCAGCCCTCGCCCACCTTCACCAGCGTGCCGATCGGGATCTGGTCGTGCTGCTCGTCCACCTGGACCATCGCGGCGACGTTCTCGTACACCACCACGTCCTTGGTCGAGCCGTTTGTGCCAGCAGGCACGAGGCCTGGCTGCCAGCCGCCGAAATGGGCCCATTTCAGCTTGTTCCCTTGCGAGGCAAACTTGGTCCCTGGTGACTTTTGCGTCGAAAGGAACTTTTTGAATCGCTCTGGGGCGGCGGAGACCAAGTCGTTCAATTTCTTGGCCTGGTCGCTGCCCAAGCCCAGCGAGCTGATCTCGTCGGGCGTGAGCAGCAAGCGGGCAAACCGCATGCTATCGCGCGTGCCGATGGCCCGCACCAACTCGTTGCTTACTTCTTCGGCCGAGATCTCTTTCCAGCTATCGATCTTGCCGTCTTCGTTCGTATCGACCGCCCAGCGCGTGCCGCCGGTGTTCAGCCAGCGGTACTGATCGGCCTTGTTGTTGAAGTTTTGGTCGATGTCGCGATAAACCTCGATGCCGCCTTGGTAATAGCACCATTGATCGACGACGTTGTCGTTGTTCGTATCGACGAATCGCCGCAAGATCTGACCGCTGCCATTGCGGACGACCCAGCCGGTTTGGCCGCCGGCCTGCTCAGCCTTAATCGTGCACTTGGCCACGTCGGCGCTGGTGGGTCGATCGATCTCGACATCTTTTTGCACCGGTTGTAGTTGCAGCGCCTCGTCGGCCGTGGGTGATGCACCCAAAACCGAGGCCGACCAGGAACCTACCAAGATCGACAACGCGGTCCCCAGAAACTCATGCCGGCTGATGGGCATCGAACAACTCCTTGTTCACCGCGAAAAGATCGGCGCGCTTAATGGCAACGAACGACGTGCATGCCCGCGGCAGCACGAACCGCCTTTTTATTCGACCGTAACGCGCTGCGAACATGAGTCGACGGCGAAGGTTTTTCGGAATGTGACGGTCGTACGATTGTAGCGATTCGCCGGTGGGCTCGCCCGCAAGACGGGCCTAACACCTCGGCCGGCTTGTAGGCCGTGCTTGCACCGCGCCGCGCCGGCGCGTACAAGTACTACGGCATCAGTACGTATTACCCCGCACGCAAGATCGCCCGCCTTTTGCCATGTTGCGCATTTTTTTGATCGCGCTCGTCGCGATGTTATCGCTGCACGCTGCTATCGCTCGCGATGTTTTGCCCGACGCCAAGCCAGTGCCTGCGATGCAGGTGCTGCCGTTGCCCGATGGCGAGGACTCATTTCAGTACCAGGGACGCGAACTAACGCGTTATTACCACAGCCCCACGATCGAGCGACCCTTCTTGTATCCGCTCAACGGTCCCAGCGGCCGCTCGCTAACGCGCATGGGGCACCCACACGATCCGATCACGCATAGCCATCACAATTCGTTCTGGGTGTCGCACTACATTGTTGACGGCACCGACTTTTGGGGCGATCGGAATAAGGGTCGAATCGTCCACGAGCGCGTGGAACGGTACGATGACGCCGACGATGCCGCGTCGCTGGTGGCGCTCAACGCCTGGAAGAAGACCGACGGCACGGTGCTGATGCGCGATCGCCGGCAGGTGCGCGTCGAACCGCTCGACCGTGGCCAATGGCTGCTCACGCTTGATCTCGAGTTATTCGTGGACCAGGACAAGGTAACGCTCGGCAAGACGCCGTTCGGCATCGTCGGGGTGCGGATGGCCAAAACGATCGGCGTAAACGATGGTGGCGGCCGCATTCGCAACAGCGAAGGCAACGTCGACGAACAGGGCGAAAACGGCGTATTCTGGAAGCACGCGCGCTGGTGCGACTACTCGGGACCGATCACGAACGAAGCGATCGAAGGCATCACGTTGTTCGATCATCCGTCGAACCCGAATCATCCGACCGCGTTCCATGTGCGCAACGACGGCTGGATGGGCGCCTGCCTGACGTTCGACGCCGACCGCGAGATCGTTGCGGGCACGCCGTTGATGCTTCGTTACGGATTGTACGTTCACGCGGGCTTGCCCAGCCCGAGCGAGATCGGCGAGCGTTGGAAGGCATTTGCCGAGACCGAGCCACCCGCGACGCTGGCGCCGCTCAAAAAAAACAAATAACAATGTGAACCGCTAAGGAGCTGTGCACCCATGCGTCTCGCCGCCACTGTACTGATCGTTGCGCTCTGCACCACCGCCGCGTGGGCGATCGACGACTACGTACTCGGTCCCGATTCGGAGCGTCACGACGGCGTTCCGCAAGGCAAGGTCGAAAAGCAGCCCACGTGGAAGAGCAAGATTTTTGACGGTACCGAACGCGACTGGTGGATCTACGTGCCAGCGCAATACGACGCCGCCAAGCCCGCATGCCTGATGGTGTTTCAGGATGGCGGCGGCATGGTCGACGAAAAGCGGCAATACCGCGTGCCGGTGGTGTTCGACAATTTGATCCATCGCGGCGAAATGCCGGTGACGATCGGCGTATTCATCAATCCCGGCGCGGTGCCGCCGGCAAAAAAGGGAGGCCAGCCGCGCGCCAACCGCAGTTTCGAGTACGATTCGCTCGGCGACCAGTACGCGCGCTTCCTGCTCGAAGAAATCCTGCCCGAGGTGCAGAAGCGCTACAACATCACCGACGATCCGCAGGGACGCGCGATCTGCGGCAACAGTTCAGGCGGAATCTGCGCCTTCACGGTCGCCTGGGAGCGCCCCGACCAGTTCGCCAAGGTGGTGAGTCACATCGGCAGCTTCACCAACATCCGCGGCGGCCACGTGTACCCAGCCATCATCCGCAAGACCGAACGCAAGCCGATCCGTGTGTTCTTGCAGGATGGTTCGAACGACCTCGACAACCTGCACGGCAATTGGCCGCTGGCAAACCAAGAGATGGCCGCGGCACTGAAGTTCGCCGGCTACGATTACAAGTTCGTCTACGGCGACGGCGCCCACAGCGGCAAGCACGGCGGCTCGATCTTTCCCGACACCATGCGTTGGCTGTGGCGCGACTGGCCGGGTGTAAAGTCGGCGTCGCGATAGATGCCACCGGGGCCTGCACCGCGTGCGCTATGGTTTTTCGCCCTGTGCCAATCGCGCGTTGATATCGTCGATGACCGGCATCAAGTCGGCGACCGAATCGGCCACGTAATGCGCGCCC
>DASZPI010000351.1:0-1748 GCA_035550355.1 Pirellulales bacterium | reverse complement strand
CGATCTACAAACCGCATTGCGGGGCGGCACGGAGTTGGCGCTCAACGACCTGTTCGCCCGAACGGATCTGCCGGCGAGCGATGGTTGCGGAGTATTTTACGGTCAAAGCTTGTCGGTCGTGCAGTTCTTAGTCGAGCGAAGCGGCCGGGCGACGTTTCTCGAGTTCGTCAAACAGTCGCTTGGTGTTGGATACGACCATGCGCTGCGCGATCATTATCAAATCCGCAACGTCCGCGAGCTTGAGCGGCAATGGAGGGAGCACGCCGTGCAGTCTCCTGCCGGTGCGCAGTCCGCAGAAATAGCGCCGACGCGAAGCCGCATGCCGGCGTCGCGCTAGTTTCGCAGGCCGAGCATCGTCGCTACGGAAGATGGTCGGTGCGCCGTCAAGGACGCAAATCGACTGCCTTGCACCGGTAGCGAGCCGCCGCCAGCGCGGACTGTCACAGCGTTCTGCCGGAGCGGCGCTGTTGAAACCGAGCTGCCTGCGCATGCGTCGCCAGGGCGCCCGAGAAGTTCGCCGAACCGCGAACGCGTCCACCGCAGCAGGCAGCGAAGAATTCCCCAGGGGGATGAGCCTTACGAACGCACGCCTTGGTGGCAGGGTCGATCACCGGCGCAGAATTAGCGGAGGTCGGCGTTGGTACGTTCCAGCGCGAAGGTGAATGAATGATCGCGCATGCCGCGTCGGATGACAGTAACGCAGCGATCAAAGCCTTGCGGGATGCGAGATTTCCGCTGGCGAACGATCACGATCTCGCCCCCTTGATCGACCGGATTGGCCAAGCCCGATACGTGTTACTCGGAGCGGCGTCGCATGGAACCGATGAGTACCATCGCTGGCGACAGCGCGTCACGCAGCAACTCGTCCGACGTAAACATTTCAACGTGATTGCCATCGAAGGGAGTTGGTCCGCCTGTCGCCAGATTGACCAGTTCATCGCGGGGGCGATGATGGGCGGCGACGATCGGCCGAGCGTGCTCCAGCGCTTCAATCGGTGGCCGGCATGGATGTGGGCAAACGCCAGTGTGCCGCCGAGCGTCGAATGGCTGCGGAATTACAATGGCGAAGCCTCGGCCGACCGCCGGGTAAGCGTGTACGGGCTCGATTTGTTCGAGTTGTGGGATTCGCTGCAGGCAATCATCGAGCATCTCGACCGGGCCAAGTCGCCGGCGCTCGACGCCGCTCGGCAGGCTTATCGATGCTTCGAGCCATTTGAGAATGTCGCCCAGTACGCGCGTGCTCCGGCATGGTTGCCGAGCGAGTGCGAAGAAGCGATCGTCGAGCTGCTGACAACGTTGCACCGCGAAGCGCTTGCCCTGAGCGACCGCGACGACGAATTTCATTGCAGGGAATATGAAGCCGCTGTTGAACATGCCGAGCGCTACTACCGCGAGCTAATCCGCGGCAGCGCGCGGTCGTGGAACGTGCGCGAGATGCACATGGCCGAAACGCTACGACGCATTGTCGAGCATCACGGTCCCGATGCGAAGGTGGTGATCTGGGAGCACAACTCGCATGTCGGCGACGCGCGGGCGACCGACATGGCACGGGCGGGCATGGTCAATCTTGGCCAATTATTGCGGATGCAAAACGCCGCCAACGAAGTGCTGTTGGTCGGGTTCGCGTCGTATCACGGCAGCGTGCTTGCCGCGCGCGAGTGGGGCTCGCAGCCCGAATGCATGACCATGCCGGCGGCCGAACCCGATAGCTGGGAAGACCTGATGCACCGCATCGATGGTCGTTCGTG
>DASZPI010000350.1:0-3563 GCA_035550355.1 Pirellulales bacterium | reverse complement strand
TGGAATCGCGGCGGCGATCACTGCCGCGCGGGAAGGCGCGAAGGTCGTGCTCGTGGAACCGACGAACCACGTGGGGGGACTGAGCACGA
The DNA here is from genome assembly GCA_035550355.1 of Pirellulales bacterium. GTDB lineage: Bacteria > Planctomycetota > Planctomycetia > Pirellulales > PNKZ01 > DATAXP01. The sequence continues at coordinate 3,474 of DASZPI010000350.1, read as the reverse complement.
GCGGGATCAACACTGCTGAAAGCGAGCACATGCTCCCATGGACGATCGGAGGATTTGCGGATGAGTTTTACCGTCGCGTGGGCCGGTACTACGAAGAGACGAAAGACCAGCAACTTCCGTTGGACCCGAAAAGTCGGCTGAACACTTTTTATTTCTTTGAATCGAGCGTGGCGGAGAAAGTCTATCTCGCTCTGTTGCGCGAGGCGGGAGTCGAGATTCGTTACGGTGCGGCGGTGGAGCGCGTGGCAAAGGACGGCGCACGGCTGACGGCGATCACGCTCACCGACGGCGCGTCGATCGGCGCAAAGGTCTTCATTGATGCCAGCTATGAAGGCGACCTCATGGCGCGGGCCGGGGTTAGCTATACCTTCGGCCGCGAAGCACGCTCCCGATACGACGAAGATGCCGCGGGGGTGCGTTTCGATCAAAGCCCGCGGAAAGCCACGACCGTGGACGAACATGGCAAGTTGCTCCCCGGCATTAGCGCGTGGGCGAAAGACCTCAACGAAGGCGATGCGCATCCGGGCGTCATGAATTACAACTTCCGCCTCACCTGCACGAAGCGCGAGGGCAACAAAGTCCAGATCCCGCCACCTGCGTTTTACGATCGCACGCGCTATCGCCTGCTCGAAAACTGGCTGCGCGGCAAAGCGGAGCGTGGCGAGAAGGTGAAAATGGACGACTTCCTCGGGATCTATAAACGCCGCAACGAGAAGTTTGAGGTCAATAACCAGCAGGCCGCGATCATCTCGCTCGGGGACTTCGGAGCGCAATTTGGCTGGCCCGATGGGAGCTACGAGGAGCGCGCACGCATCTACGTCGAACACAAGGAATACACGCTCGGCTTGCTGCAGTTTTTGCGCACCGAGGAGGTGGTGCCAGAGTACATCCGTGAGGAAATTGCGAGTTGGGGATTCGCGAAGGACGAGTTTCCCGACAACGGAAATTTTCCGTATCAGCTCTATGTCCGCGAAGGCCGTCGGATGAAAGGCGCGACGATTGTTACGCAGCACGATGTGACGAACACCCGGCGCAAGCCCGATAGCATTGGCCTCAGCTCGCATTTCATCGATTGCCATCACGTGCAGCGCGTTGCGCTCTCGCCCACGGAGTTTGTGAATGAGGGCCGCATCTGGCGGATTGGTTGGGCGTACCAGATTCCTTATCGCGCTCTAACCCCGTTAGCCGCGGAAGCGACGAATCTGCTCGTGCCTGGCGCGGCGAGCTATTCGCACGTCGCGTATTGCACGCTGCGGCTGGAGAGCGTGTGGATGATTGCCGGTCACGCTGCGGGAGTCGCGGCCGCGACCGCGGTGCGAGAGGGCAAAACCGTGCAGCAGATCGACGTCGACGCGCTGCAAGAAAAGCTCCGCGCCCAAAAGCAGGTCGTTGATTTTATCCCTGGGCAACCGGAGCGTTTTGAAGGCGGCAGCGGAGGAAATCCGGAATTCTAACCAAAGCACCGGGGCTCGTGTTCTACAGTGCAGTACACGCATGCACTGCTGCTCGAGCGATGGCCGGTACGTCTTGCCCGGCAGGCGGCGACTACCCCGGCGCGTACACGATGCGGCCCCAGGTGCGGGCCGATCAGCTCAAGGGCATTGGTCGACGTGCTAAGCCTGCTCGCCGCAGGGTTTGCGCATGCTGCGATCGCTCGCCGCATGTCAATGGAATGGGAGGGCGCGCTACGCGAGGACTTTCTGCACCACTTTGCCGTGGACGTCGGTCAATCGGAACTTTCGGCCTTGAAAACGATACGTCAACCGGGTGTGGTCGAGTCCGCAGAGGTGCAGAATTGTGGCTTGCAAGTCGTGCACGTGGACTGGATCGCGAACGGTCCCCCAGGCAATTTCGTCCGTCTCGCCAATCACTTGCCCCCCCTTCACGCCGCCGCCGGCCAGCCAAATGCTGAAGGCGTACGGGTGATGATCCCGGCCGGTGACGCGCGACTCCGCACCCTTGCGATTTTCGCCGAGCGGCGTGCGGCCGAATTCCGAGTTCCAGACGACCAGCGTCTCGTCCAGCAGCCCGCGCCGCTTCAGATCCTTCAATAGCGCAGCAATCGGCTGGTCGGCCATTAAGCAGTTGTGCTGCAATTGCGGATCCAGCGCGCTGTGATGATCCCACGACGAATGAAAGATGCCGACGACGCGGACGCCTCGCTCGACCAATCGCCGGGCCAACAGGCAATTGCGGGCAAACGGCCCGAACAGCCCGATGCCGCCGAGGTTCGACTTGATGGGCGGCTCCTTGCGATCGATGCCATACTCGTCGAGCGTCGCTTGCGTTTCGCCCGAAAGGTCGGTCAACTCCGGTGCAGCAGCCTGCATGCGGAACGCGAGTTCGTAAGCATTGATTCTGGCGGCAAGCTCTGAGTCGCGCACGTCGGCCTCGTGCAAGCGATTCAAATCGTTGATGGCGGCGATGCTCGACTGTTGCGCGGTCGCGTCGATGCCCGGCGGGTTGCCGACATTCAACACCGGGTCGCCCGTACTGCGAAACTGGGTGCCGCTGTACGTGCTCGGCAGAAATCCGCTCGACCAACTCGCCGAGCCACCGGGGATTCCGCGCCCCACCGTCACCAGCGACACGAAGGCCGGCAGGTCGCGAGATTCGCTCCCCAATCCGTACGACAGCCATGAGCCCAGGCTTGGTCGCCCCGCGATCGGCGATCCGGTGTTCATCATCAGTTGGCCGGGCAGGTGGTTGAATTGGTCTGTGTGCATCGAGCGAATCAGGCAAAGGTCGTCGGCGCACGAACCGATGTGCGGCAGCAAGTCGCTCATCTCCATGCCGCACTCGCCGTAGCGCACAAACTTCCGCGGCGTCCCCATGAGCCGCGCGGTCTCCTTCTTGATGAACGCAAACCGGACATTTTCGAGCATCGACTCAGGCAGCGGCTGCCCGTCGAGTTTGTTGAGTTGCGGCTTCGGATCGAATAAGTCCATCTGGCTGGGCCCGCCTTCCAGATAGATGTAAATGATCCGCTTTGCCTTCGGGGCGAAGTGAGGCGTGCGCGGGAGCGTGGGATCATGCGTTGCGGCGACGCCGGACGACGACTTCGCGGTGTCCGGCGAGTCAGCGGCAAGCACCCCGTCGCGCTCGAACAGCGACGCCAACACCGCGGCACTTGCGCCGCTCAGGCCGCCGATCAAGAAACGGCGGCGGCAGAGGTCGAGCTGCGATTCTCGGGCACTTGTCGGGTCGAGGCGGTTCGCTTGCGGCATACGAATCACTCGCGGGTAATGAATTCGTCGAGGTTCATCAGGACACGAGCGGTCGCAATCCAGGCGGCGGTTTCGGCATGGTCGCCGGTCGCCCGCTTGCCAACGAGCAACTTCGCCGCCGATGCATCGGCCGCGTACTGAGCGTGCCGCTCGTCATGAAATTGCCGCAGACGGTCGATCTCCGGTGCCGTCGGCTTGCGTCCGAGGCATCGCAGGTACGCCTCGGCAATCCGCGCGTCGAACGACT
>DASZPI010000349.1:0-2227 GCA_035550355.1 Pirellulales bacterium | reverse complement strand
CTGAGTTGCTCGACTTCGGCGGCCACCAGTGCCTCCATGCTCTGAAACCGCTGTGCCAGCAGCGCTGCTCCACGGTTGCCGACGTGGCGAATCGCCAGTGCCGCCAACAGCCTGGCCAGACCACGCTGTTTGCTCGCCTCGATCTCAGCCAACAGGTTCTCCGAGGATTTCTTGCCCATCCGCTCGAGATTTGTGAGTTGCTCGAGCGAAAGCTGGTAGAGATCGCCGTATTTTTTGACCAAGCCGTCGGCCACAAGCTGATCGACCAACTTATCGCCGAGCCCTTCGATATCCATCGCGTTGCGGCTGGCAAAATACCTCAGGCGTTCGCGCCATTGCGCTGCGCAATGCGAGTTGGGGCAGCGGATGTATACCCCTCCTTCGTCCTTGACCAAGGGCGTATGGCACTCGGGGCACTTCTTGGGGAAGTGGAACTCGCGGGCGTCGTCGGGGCGATTGTGCTTTTCGACCCGCAAAATGTGCGGAATCACTTTGCCCGCCTTCTCGACGACCACGATATCGCCAATGCGAACATCCTTGCGGGCGATCTCGTCGGCATTGTGCAGGCTGGCTCGGCTCACGGTCGTACCGGCTAATTCGACCGGCTCGAGGTCGGCGACCGGCGTGATCGCGCCGGTCTTGCCCACCTGCACGCGGATGTCGTTGACCCGAGTCGTCGCCTCGAACTTCTCGAACTTGTAGGCAACCACCCAGCGCGGCGCTTTCGACGTGGCGCCCAGCCGCTCCCGTTGATCGAAATCATTTACCTTCAGCACAAAGCCGTCGATTTCGAAGTCCAGCTCGTGCAATTCGCCGATCAGCTCCTGGCAATGATCGACCGCGGCGTCGAACGACTCGAACGCCTGGACCATTGGCGTTGGCATCAGGCCCCAGCGCCCCACATCGGCTAGCAGCTCCATATGCGTGGCAGCCTCATAACCTTCGCTGTAGCCGATGCCGTGACAAAACATTCGCAGCCGGCGCTGGGCGCACAGCCGCGGGTCGAGCAGCCGGATGCTGCCGGCGGCGACGTTGCGAGTGTTGGCATACGCCTCGAGGCCGCGCTGGGCCTGTTGCTCGTTGAGCCATACGAGGTCGCTGTTGGTCATGTACACTTCACCGCGAATCTCGACGGCCGGCGGCAGGTGTTTGCCTTTCAGCTTGAGCGGGACGTCGTGAATCGTGCGCACGTTGTGCGTGATGTCGTCGCCGATCCGACCGTTGCCGCGCGTGAGGCCACGCACGAGCGCGCCCTGCTCGTAAACCAAGGCGATCGCGACGCCGTCGATTTTTAGCTCGACCACCCACTCGATCCGCTCACCCGGCAAGGCTTTGGCAACCCGGGCGCCAAATGCCCGCAGCTCGTCAACGCTGTAGGTATTGTCGATCGACAGCATCGGCACGCGATGCTCGACCTGCGTGAGGTACGGCACGGGCTCGTCGCCGATTTGCCGGCTGGGACTCGCGGCGGTCGCGAACTCGGGGTGTTCCTGCTCGAGCTTCTTGAGCCGCTCGACAAGGCGGTCGTACTCACGGTCGCTAATTTCCGGCTTGGCCTGCACATAATACAGCCGGTTGTGGTGCTCGATTTTCCGGCGAAGGGCATCGATTTCGGCCGACAAGTCGCTCATCGCAATCCGCGCCTCATTGATCGCCGGCGGCATGACGCTGGTGCCAGTAGCGATCGGTCGCCATTGCGGCGATCGCCGCCAGGCCGAGAATCGCCACCTCGCTACCCAATAAGCGGCCGCCGTGCTCGTCCATGAATTGCATCAAGGGCGATTCGGCTTCAGCCTGGCCGACCGCGTTCTTCAGTTCGCGCATCGTCATCACACCATACGCGCACGCGGTGACGCAGAAGGCGATGCTCGCCATCACGACGACGGCGTAAAACGGATTGAATGCTCGGCCGCGCGACATGGGTGCATTATATCGGCGAAGGCTGCGCAATAAAAAAGACCCCGATGAACGACTCCCAGCGCCGCCAGGTTTTCCACCGAGGAAACCTTTCAGCAGTCGTTCACGAGGTCTTGCGGCATACCAGCGACGAGTCGCTTCATGCCAGCAATCGACAACTCTAACTCAGCTCTCCGGTTCTGACAAGAGCGTTCACGCGCACCGCGCGCCGTTCGATCGATCGCCACGCGCATGAACAAGCGCTTGAAAGTATTCTCCGCGCGCCGCATAGTCGTGAAAGGCGTCGAAGCTCGCGCATGCAGGCGAGAGC
>DASZPI010000348.1:0-2087 GCA_035550355.1 Pirellulales bacterium | reverse complement strand
TGAGCAGATGTTGATGTCAGTGCGTGAGCATGACATTCACAATTGGTACGGGCGCTTTGTTCATGATCTCACGGGGGAGTCCTTGAGGCGCCGGCCTGGGTTGGAAGTGCGCGAGGGTGGTGGCGACTCGCACTCGCATGAGGGTGTGGGCTCGTCGTCGGTTGCGCGATTTCCTCAAACACATGGTCGGGGGACCGAGTTTCGGACGCGCAAGTAGTTCTCGCCCGCCTCCGGCAGTGGCGTGCCACAGCCATTTCGGGTTGTCCAAGCCTCAACTCCCGAGCCGGCGGGCGCTTTCGCATAATGCCGCGCGGAGTTGGGGCTGTGGACTTCCGCGTAAAAGCTCTGTAGGCCCGTAGTAATCAGGCTCGCGCCTTTTCCCATTCCAGCTACGGCAAGCTCATGTTACCCCCCGTCCACTCCCAAGGATTAAGGATCTCAACACCCATCGGCTCGAAATCCCGCACATTGCGTGTGACGACTGTCATGCCGTGGACCAGGGCAGTCGCTGCGATCAAAGCATCCCGCATGGGTCTTTGGGTCCGGTACGTGCAACTTCGCGCAGCGCTGCGCCACAGCCACATCGATAGGCAGTATTCGCCCTTCAAACTCGGGCAGCACCCGCGTATCTATCCAGGCGCGAAGGATGGCGCCCTGGCGTTTGTCTTTGCGCTCGAGCAAAAGGATACCAAGCCCGAGTTCGTGGATGGTAATGGCTGCAAGAAAGGTTTCACCCACGGTTACCTGTTCACTCCAGGCCGCGACCTGCCGGTGAGCTTGGCCCGCCTCGACCTTACGCAGCTCGGAGACAACATCCGTATCCAGGACAAACATCAGTCGAACTCGGCAGGCTTCGGCATCCAATCCGCCTTCGGCGGGTTGAACTTAACCTCCGCTGCCCCAGGCAGGGCTAAGGCTTCAGCCAGCGTTTTGGAGCGGCCCGACAGCTTTTGGTACTCCTCGATGGAGAGCAGCACGTGCGCCGGCCGCCCCCGATCAGTGATGAACACCGGCCCTCGCTGGGCCGCCTTTTTGGCCCGGCTCGTGTCCTGATTGAATTCCCGGCTGGATAGTGTGGTGATGGCCATAGCGGCCTCCTTCATTAAATGTAGATTTGTGTCTACATTTTCTGCCATAAGGCAACTATTTTCTCGACCCCGGTATTTATGAGTGCAGACCTTTGCCGCCTGAGCCGAATCGAGGCTCGACCCATGACCGCAATCATTTGATTTTATTAATTATCTCACTTAACCGATATAGGGCGATCGGCCGTTGCACCCCGAGATGAGCCCGCGAGAGCACATGGAGGCACAGGGTAATCACACCGACCGGCAGCCTGCTACCGCCAGAAGTACGTCGCCATATCGCCTGCTTGGCAGATTTTCCGGAACGCGCGAGCGGCGACTGCAAGCCTTGCGTGGTAGGCTTTGTTGCATGACTTCGGCAGGAACCAGCAGCCAGGTTCTGAGGACGCTTCAGGCTCTCGAGCCTGAACTGCGCGCCGTTGGCGTGCGGCATATTTCCCTATTCGGCTCCGTGGCACGCGGGGAAGATACGGCAAGCTCTGACGTCGACTTGGCTCTTGACTTGGCACCGGAATCGATCCCCCCTGGGTTCCAGTTCGTCGCGTACATCGAGCGGTTGAAACAGCGACTAACCGCGGCGCTGTCTCGTAATGTTGATATCGTCGTACTGCCCGCGCGACGCCCGGAACTTCGAGAGACTCTGAGTCGCGAAGCTGTCGCTGCGTTCTGAGCGTGACGAGCTCCAAACCCGCCATACGCTATCAAGACATCCGTCGGAATGTCGCGAAGATCCGTGAGTATCTGGCGCGCGGCGGTGGCCTGGACCGAGTCCTCACCGAGCAAGGAATGGCATACGATGCGATCCGAATGTGCTTCTTGGAGGTTTCGGAGGCAGCCATCAAACTTGGCGCGCTCGCTGAGTTGCACGAGCCGGATATTCCGTGGAGCGCCATTCGTGGCTTCGGAAACCACCTGCGTCATACGTACGATGAAATGGACTTGAATGCCATTGAACGCGCCGGCCGACTTGGATCGGCTCGACGCGGCATGCAGAAGGGCGAT
>DASZPI010000347.1:0-5644 GCA_035550355.1 Pirellulales bacterium | reverse complement strand
GATGAAGCCGTCGCCGAGCGGCTGCACCGCCACGCCCCAGTTCGGCTTCAGCCAGCCCAGCAGCGCTCCCAGGATGATGCCGGCGAGGACCTGCAGGTAGAGAGTGTCGCGCTTCTTCGGCAGAGCGTTCGCCGCGGGGTCGGGGGTCATGCGCGGGCATTCCAAGCGGCTCGCCAAGTCCGCGTCAAAGGGTTTGCCCGAAAAAACGCCGATTAGTCGCACCGAAGCCTCTCTCGATTCGCGTGCTAATAGCGGGCAGCCAATGATCGCCGCGCCTCGCGAAACGCACCGCGATTACGTCCCGACGTAGCAGCCGCCGTGAGGCGGCTGGGCCCGCTTTTGATATGTCAGAACTTGATGACGCTCGAATTTGGCGGGAATCGACCAGATCGTTCTCATTCCTCTTTCTCCTTCTCTTTCCTCTTCTGGAGGCGAGGGAGAAAGAGGAATGAGAAGGAGAACGAGAAAGAAATTGGCCGAATCAAGACACGATCCAGAGCTTCCCGGACTCGCCAAACGATCGCTCTCGTAAGTAATGTCCTCATTCCAGAATTTCACCACCCAGCCACGGAAGCACGAAGCAGACCCGATTCGGATATCCGAAGATCGTTCTTTGTGTCTCTGTGCCTTTGTGGTGAAATTCCGGAGGATCGGATCTCACGCCACCCTCCGCTATCACTCTTCCCTCCCCAATTCGTCATCCTCTCCACATGCCTACCCCGACCCCGAAAATCCCCGCCTTCCGCTACCTTCTCGCCGGCTCCGTCTTGCTCTTCAGCCGCGCTGCGCTTCTCGCCCAGCCCGCCGCCGCTCCTGCGGCGATGACCGATGCCGAAGCCGGCTTTCAGCCGATCTTTGACGGCAAAACGCTCGCCGGCTGGTCTACGCCCGGCAATCCCGAATCGTGGGCGGTCGAAGATGGCAAGATCGTCTGCTTGAACAAAAAGGGCGACTACCTGCGCAGCGATCGGCAATACGCGAACTTCACGCTGTCGTTGGAATACAAGATCGCCGCGGGGGGCAACTCGGGCGTCGGCATTCGCACGCCCGTGGGCGGTTGGCCCAGCGGCGACGGCATGGAGATGCAGATCGAGGATCGCCCGCACAACGAGCCGCTGCACGGGCAATCGCCGATGGCGATCTACAGCAACGTCGAGCCGATCGCCCGCAACGACCGCAGCAACGAGTGGAACCGCGTGGTCGTCAAGGCCGAAGGGCGGATGATCAGCGCCTGGATGAACGGCGCGCTGGTGCAGTGCGTCAACACGGCGTGGCATCCCGAGCTGAAGCATCGCCACCTGCGCGGCTGGATTGGCTTCCAAGACCATAACGACCATGTCGAGTACCGCAACGTGCGCGTGCTCGAAGCGCCCGACGGGCTGGGGCTCGACGCCTGGTACGCGCCGCGGCGGCCTTGGGGTTCCGAGCTGATCGTCGATCAGTTGATGAACGCCGACGATTTGTGCCGCGCCGCCCCGCCGCGGCTCGAGCGACAGACGTTTACCAACAGCACCACGATCGACGGACCCGGCGCGGTCGTCGGCATCACGCGCACCAGCGAGCGGGGCAACGTGCGGTTGTACTTCAATGGCCATTCGACCGCGGCAGTCGATTGCCCCGCCAAGGAACTGCGCCAGAAGCTGCCGAAGCTCGCGGTCGATCAGGAATCGCTGCTGGTGTACGTGCCGTTTGAGCAATCGTTGAAGATCGAGCTCGCCGACGCGAAACAGACGGAGTACACGGTCGAATACGTGCGGTTCGGCAACGAGGTGCGGATCGAGCCGTTCGACGGCCCCGACCACACGGCCCGACGCGGGCTGATCACGGCGGCAATCTACCGCGCTTTTCAACAAAGCCACGGCTCGCTGCGCAAGTACGATCCCGCGGCGAAGCAGCAATCAGAACTCGTCACGATCGCTCCCGGCGCCACGGTGCCGATGCTGAAGCTCGACGGCAGCGGGTTCATCGAGTGGTTCCGACTGCATGCCTCGAAAAACGTGCTGGCCGCGAACGACCTGTGGCTGGAAGTGACGGTCGATGGTGAAGCCACGCCGGCCGTGGCGGCTCCGGTGCGGCACCTGTTCCCCGGCCTGGCGCAGGGCAAGAACTATCGGAACTTCGTCGTCACCAGCCGCGATGGTTTCACCCAGCGCCTGGCGATCCCGTATGGCAACGGCGTTACGCTGGCGCTGACCAATCGCGGCAAGCGCGCGGTGAAGGAGGTCGAGCTGTTCGTATCGTACGAGCCGAAACCGGCGGGCGACCCGGTGCTGGCTGCACGGCTGCGCTCGCAATGGTTGGACGGCTCGCAATCGGCGCCGCAGGCGCGCGAGGGGCGAATTGTCGGCCTGGTCGCCGCCACAACCACGAGCGGCAACGACGCGCTGGGCGCGCTGCTGGGCTTGCCGGCGAAACCCGACGAGCTGCGCCAGGCGCTCAGCGGGCGGTCGGAAGGGCTGGCCTGGCGATGGTGGCTGTGCGGCCAGCCGAAGCTCGAGCACGACGAGCTCGTGAAACTCAACGCCCCTGCCCTGATGTTGTTCTATCAGCCAGTTGCCGCCGGACAGTAGGGCACGTGCAACGTGCCTTCCGCGCATGTTCTGGATGCGCGGCACGTTTCACGTGCCCTACAGGTGCGCGGCTGCGGGTCTACGGCTGCTTTGGCGCCCGCAGCGCTTTCAGCAGTTCGGCGGTGAGCGCATCTTGCGGCTGAAGCTCGGCGACGCGCTCGAAATTCACCTTGGCCTGTTCAAGCCGGCCGGCCACCAACTCGTGGTAGGCCAGCAGGAACGCCGCCTCGGCCGCTTGCGGATGTTGCTTGGCGAAGGCCGCCAGCTCGCGGAGTTGCTCGTCGTACACTTCGCGATTCGGGTAGAACGAGAGCATGGTCTCTTCGTTCCAGCCCGGGCCACCGACCAGCACGGCGTACGTGTTGGCGGCCGACTCGCGATACTTCCGCTGCGCGAACAGCGCCAGGGCGCGGAACTCGTGCGCGGCGACGTCCTCGGGCCACAGGGCGATCGCCTGCTCGATGGTCTTCTGCGCTTCGGCATAGTGGCCGGCCTTGAACGCTTCGCGCGCCGCTTCGAGCTCGGCCAGCGCTTGCTTCTGCTGGGCGTTGGGCTCGGTCGGGATCAGTTCGTTGCCGGCATCGGCGGTTTCGTCGTCGGCGGCGTCGCTGTCGGACTCGTCGTCGGTGTCGGCCGAGTCATCGTCGCTGTCGGTCGAATCGTCGTCGTCGGCGTCGGCCGAGTTGTCGTCGGCATCATCGTTGTCGGCGGCTTGCGGCTCGGGCGCGCCGCCCCGGGCCAGCGAGCCACCCGAGCTTTGGATCGACGTCGAGTGCTGCGGAGTCTTGGGCAGCGGGCTCACGTACGGGCCGGTCGGAATGGGCTGCGAGTAGTTGACGGTGCCCGCGTAGTCGGCGCCCCAGAACGGATTGTTGTAGCTGAAGTTGTTCGCACCCCAATCGGCAGCGGCGCCGGTGCCCCAGATCGTCGGCCAGGCGTTCCATCCGTTCCAATAGCCGCGATGCCAGCCGTGCCAGCCACCGTAGTTGCTGCCCCAGCCGCCGGCGCCCCAGCCGGCGTGATGCCCGTAGTGATGGTGCGTGTGATGGCCGGTGTGATGATGGCTGTGATGCCCCGAGTGATGGTGCGAGGCATGATGACCGCCGTGGTGGCCGCCATGATGTCCGCCACCGTGATGACCGCCGCCGTGCCCGCCCTTGGCGAGCAACGTTGCCGGCAGGGCCAGGGCGGCCACGATCGCCAAAGCGAGACCCGGTGTTTTGACCATGTGATGTTTGCTCCGGAGACCGCAGATCGAAGAAGGTGTATCGATGCGAGCGCGAGGCGCGTCGCTGCATTGAGAACCTAGCTCACAACGCCCGGCAGGGCGCGCGGCAACCCGCGCTGCCCGAACGCCACTCGGCCAAACACCGCAAAACGCGTCGCAAGGCCAACGATGATGCGTTCTGGCAACACTCACCATCCCACGAGGCGCGCGGGCTTGGGTGCCCGCGGCCGAGCGCAGCGCGTGGTCGGACCGGCACGCGTTTACGCTGGGGGCTCGCCTGCGGATCGACCCCAGCCGCCCGAGGTTGCCGAACTGTTGGCAATCGTTGGCCGCGTGTCGCGTCGGGCTGGGGCTTGAGGTATCATTTGTCGCAAGACACTCGAAAATCCCCTGCATTGTCGCGGAGTTCGTCTCATGGCCAAGGCAAAGAAGTCGGACGCGAAACCAACGGCAAAACCGGTCAAGCGCGTCGCCAAGCGCGCCGGGCGTTCGACCGCGACCAAGGCGCCGGCGAAGAGCACGCCGAAATCGGCGCCCGACCTGTCGGTGATCGAGCACTTGCGCGCCCAAGCGCAGGCCGTCGAATTGCTGCGTCGGTTGTCGACCGCGACGCTCGCGGATCTGCACGACGCCATCGAGGCCGAATTATGCGAAGTGCAGCGCGCGCTGGGCGCCGTCGAAGAGCTGATCGAAGCCAACGGCGAGCACTGCATGCTGGCCGAGTTGAAGAAGTAGGCCGCGCGTACTATTCGGCCGCTGACTTCGAGCCGTGCGGCGAACCGCTGATGAATTGGTTCATCGGCAACGGTCGGCCGGCGACGGCGAATCCTTGCTTGTACAGCTCTTTCTTCATCGTGCGATAGATCGCGAAGCTGTCGGGATAGGCCCAAAGGGTGATCGTGGTGTGCCGCGGGTTCGTGCGCGCCAGCGACGCTCGGAAGTCGGACTTGGGCGCCATCGCTTCGTCGACCGTCTCGCCGAGCGGCTCCTCGAGCGGCACCATCTCGAACGTCAGATCGACCATCGCTTGTCCGCGCCCGACCGGCACTCGGCCCAGCGTGTAACGCATGCGGAAATCGCCGATCGGTCCCACCGTGTCGGTGATTTCCGAGACATGTTCCAAGCGCGGCAAATTGCGGCGAATGCCGTCCTTGAGCAGCTCGATCGCTTCGTTGACCGGCACCGAGACGATCCGGCCGTGCTTGAGTTGGAAGTGCGCCTCGTGCCCGGTGACCGTGCGGCTGATCGGCGTGGGATAGTTTTCGATCGTGACCGCGCTGACCTCGGTGGCGGTGACGTCCTGCAAGTCGTGCGTGAGCTTGGTAAGTTTCGTTTCGCGCTCGGCCACCTGGCGGCGGAGGTCGAACGCTTCGCGCTCGTTTTTGCCCAGCTTTTCGCGTCGCTGGTCGAGCAGGTGCTGCGCCTCGGCGGCTAAGTAGACCAGCGAATCGCGCTCCAGCCGTCGGCTGGCGCCGATGGCGGCCACTTGCTCGAGCTCCGCAGCGACATGCTGCATGTCGGTCGCCATGCCGCGGGCTTCTTCTTCGAGCTCGGCAAGCTGCTGTTGCTGTTCGTCGGTCGGTTGTGCGTCGAAGTCGGGCACCTGGCGGGCGCGCAGGCCGGCGATCATCACCAGGATGATGAGAATGCCGACGACGTTGGCCACGATATCGAGAAACGAATCGCTGCCGAAGGCTTCTTCGTCGTTGCGCTTTTGACGTGCCATAGTACGTTCCCTTATCCTTCTCCCGCCGGGAGAAGGTGGCCGAAGGCCGGATGAGGGTGAGGCGCCATGGATGGCGAGTACCGCTTCACCCTCACCCGGTCGCCGCGGCGGCGACCACCC
>DASZPI010000346.1:0-4859 GCA_035550355.1 Pirellulales bacterium | reverse complement strand
CCCGCGCAAGCCCCAAGGGGCCGCCCTCACCGAGCCGACCTGGAAAATCGAGCGCGATTACGTCGAAGTCGTCCCCGGCGTCGGCAGCCTGGTGTCGAAAGAAAAGTTCGCCGACTGCCAGATCCACGTCGAATGGATGACCCCGGCCAACGTCGCGGGCAGCGGCCAGGCGCGTGGCAACAGCGGCGTGCTGCTGGCCGGGCAATGCGAGATCCAAATTCTCGACTCGTTCGAAAACGAAACCTACGCCGACGGCCAAGCGGCGGCGATCTACCATCGCTACCCGCCGCTGGTCAACGCGTCGCGCCGGCCCGGCGAGTGGCAGACGTTCGACATCGTGTTCATCGCGCCGAAGTTCGACGAGCACGACGCAAACAAAATCGTCGCTGCCGCGCAACTCAGCTTGTTGCACAACGGCATCGTGGTGCATCATGCCGCGCCGCTCGACAGCCGCACCCGCGAAGTGCAAATCGTGCTGCAAGATCATCTGAACCCGGTGCGGTTTCGCAACGTTTGGGTCCGCCGCCTGGCGGGGTACGACCAGTAGCGCGAACGCCGCTTCCATTGCCATGCCCACGATCACGCTCACATCGCATCTGTCCGCCCAGGCCGGCGGCGGCACGTTCGAAGTGTCGGGCGCCAACGTGCGCGAGGCGCTCGAAGCGCTGTTCGCCATCAAGCCGGCGCTGCGCAGCTACTTGCTTGACGACCACGGGGCGCTGCGGCACCATGTGGCCGCGTTCGTCAATGGCAAGGTGGTGCGCGACAAAGCCAGCCTCAGCGACCCCGTCGAGCCCGGCGGCGAGTTGTTCGTGCTGCAAGCGCTATCAGGAGGTTGAACGGCATGGCCGAAGCGTTGCTCGTTTCGACGCGGAAAGGATTGTTTCAACTCGTGCGCGCCGCCGGCGCCTGGTCGATCGAGCGGACCAGCTTTTTGGGACAGAACGTCACGCTGGCGCTGGCCGATGGGCGCGACGACAGCCTGTATGCCGCGCTCAACCTGGGTCACTTCGGCGTGAAGCTGCATCGCTCGGCAGATAACGGCGCGACCTGGGACGAGCGTGCCGTGCCGGTGTACCCGGCGGGCGAAGAGATCCGCACCGGCGACGGCAAGCCGCCGAGTCCCGCGAGCTTGAAAATGTTGTGGGCGCTCGAAGCGGGGCCGGTGTCGCAGCCTGGCCGGCTGTGGGCGGGTACGCTGCCGGGCGGCCTGTTCTCGTCCGACGATGCCGGCCAAAGTTGGCAACTGGTGCGCGGCCTGTGGGACCGTGCCGAGCGCGCCAACTGGTTTGGCGGCGGCTACGATACGCCCGGCATCCACTCGATCTGCATCGACCCGCGCTCGCCGGCGATTGTGCGCGTCGCGATTTCGACCGGCGGCGTGTGGGCCACGTTCGATGGCGGCGCCACCTGGGAGCAAACCGCCCACGGAATGCGCGCCGCCTACTTGCCGCCGGAACTGGCGCACGAGCCGAACTCGCAAGACGTGCACCGCATGGTGCAGTGTCCCGCCGCGCCCGACCATTTTTGGGCGCAGCATCATAACGGCGTGTTTCGCTCGACCGATGCGGCGCGGTCGTGGCAGGAAGTGCCCAACGTCACGCCGTCGGTCTTCGGCTTTGCCGTCGCCGTGCATCCCCACGATCCGCACACCACGTGGTTCGTGCCGGCAGTGAAGGATGAATGCCGTGTGCCGGTCGGCGGCCGGTTGGTGGTTGCGCGCACTTGCGACGGCGGCGAAACGTTCCACGAGCTGACCAATGGCCTGCCGCAAGAAACCTCGTACGACCTCGTCTATCGTCACGCGCTCGATGTCGATTCCTCGGGCGAGCGGTTGGCCGTCGGCTCGACGACCGGCGGCTTGTGGATCTCGGAAAACGGCGGCGAGTCGTGGGACATGGCTGCCGCGCGGCTACCGCCGATTCACGCGGTGCGCTTCGCTTGAAACTCGTGGCGCGGCAGCGTGGCGAGCAATTTCTGTTTGTCTTTTGGCACGCACGTTGCATTTAATCCCGACCAACGTACAGGGGGCAATGTTCGTTGGTGGAGAAATTGCATGCTACGCCTTCGATTCAAGGGCGCCGGCGTTTCGATGTCGGCAGGCCCCAACGAAGAATTCCGCGTTGAGCAAACCAAGTTGCTAAATCCACGAGGAGAAGTCCTCGCGCGCTACGATCACGGACATTGGGATGTCGGCACGGAACGGTGCACGAGGATCGATATTCGCGAACCGTTCTTCGTCCGTTTTCAAGGCGCGCGAGGACTCGTTTCTACGCGCGGTCCCTTCGAGTTCGGCGCGTTCGACGACGGCATGCTGGTCGAAGGGGCCGACGATCGCTGCGTGGCCAAGCTCGCCCTGCAACAGCGCATGTGGCACGACAACGGCGACGGCCGGCTGTGGCCGTTGCTCGTGTTGCAGCCACCGGGGGCGGAATAGCGCTGGGGCGGGTCGGGCGGTCGCTGCAATTGCCGCATCCAACGGATACGCCTATACTTGCCGCCGACGCCCAAGGCCGGTTCAGGGCGCAGTGAAGCTTCCGTTTGGTCTTTGCGCTGCCCCATGACTGCTGAGCGTCGGTTCCTTCCCCAGGCCCAGGCACAACGTCCGCTGTTTCTGGGCGTCGACCTGGGCGGAACCAGCGTCAAACTGGGGGTTGTGGACAACCTCGGTCGGCCGCTGTCGTGGCTTTCGATTCCCACGAATTGTCCCGCGGGACCGGAACAAGGAGCTCGTCGCATCGGCGCTGCCGTGCTCGAGGTCGTCAAGCAGGCCGGCGTGGCGGCGGCCGACATCGCGCTGGTCGGTCTGGGGTCGCCGGGCCCGATGGACGTGGCCGCGGGGGTGCTGTTGGATTCGCCCAATCTGCAAGGCTGGGAAGATTTTCCGATCATCGGCCGCGTGGCCGACGTCTGCGGATTGCCGATTCTGTTCGTCAACGATGCCGGAGCCGCCGCCTACGGCGAATACTGGATCGGCTGCGGCCAGAATCACCGCAGCATGGTGATGTTGACGCTCGGCACCGGAATCGGCGGCGGAATCATCGTGGACGATCGGCTGATCGATGGCGAGAATAACACTGCGGCCGAACTCGGGCACACGGTCATCGATTGGCACGACGACGCCCGTTGGTGCGGCTGCGGTCAGACCGGGCACCTCGAAGCGTACGCCAGCGCCACCGCCTTGATCAAACGCGCCGACGAGGCGTTAGCCGTGGGACTGACCGGCTCGCTGCAACGCCGCGTTGCGGCGGGCGAACCGCTCACGCCGCTGTTGATTGGTCAGGAAGCCGAGGCAGGCGACCCGCTTGCCGAACGCCTGGTGATGGACACCGCCAAATACATAGGGATCGCTTGCACAACGTTCGTCCACACGATCGATCCGTCCTGCCTGGTGATCGGCGGCGCGATGACGTTCGGCGGCAACGCGACTCCGCTGGGCCGCCGATTTTTGGAAGCGATCGGCCAACAAGTTCGACAAAAATGTTTTCCCATCCCGGCCCAACGTGTCGAGATCGTGTACGCCACGCTCGGTAGCGACGCCGGCTACATCGGCGCTGCCGGCCTGGCCCGCGTGGCGCACCTGAAAGAAGCCCAAGCATGAACGATGCCGTAAAGCGGAAAGCCGAAAGCCGAAAGCGGAGCGACCCGTCGGCGTTCCGCTTTCCGCTTTCCGCTTTTGTTCGACTTGGCTGAGGACTCCGCGCTTGGACTGTCAACACATCCGCAACTTCTGCATCGTCGCCCATATCGACCACGGCAAGAGCACGTTGGCCGACCGGCTCATCGAGCGCACCGGCACCGTGGCCAAGCGCGAGATGCAGGACCAACTGCTCGACGACATGGAGCTCGAGCGCCAGCGCGGCATCACGATCAAGGCGCGTGCCGTGTGCATGCACTACCAGCGCGGCGGCGAAACCTACGAGCTGAACCTGATCGACACGCCGGGGCACGTCGATTTCCATTACGAAGTCTCGCGCAGCCTGGCGTGCTGCGAAGGGGCGCTGCTGCTGGTCGACGCCTTTCAGGGGGTCGAGGCGCAAACGGTGGCCAACGCGTACGCCGCCATCGGCGCGGACCTCAAAATTGTCCCCGTGCTCAACAAGGTCGACCTGACCCACGCACGCCCCGACGAAGTGATCGCCGAGATGGAGTCGACGCTCGGCATCGACCCGGCCGACGTG
The DNA here is from genome assembly GCA_035550355.1 of Pirellulales bacterium. Lineage (GTDB taxonomy): Bacteria > Planctomycetota > Planctomycetia > Pirellulales > PNKZ01 > DATAXP01. Next base: position 678 of record DASZPI010000346.1, on the reverse strand, counting down.
CTGCGCGCCAGCGGCAAGACCGGCGTCGGGGTCGACGAGCTGCTCGAAGCGATCGTCGATCGCGTGCCGCCCCCCTCGGGCGATCCGAACGCGACCTTGCAAGCGATGGTGTTCGATTCGCACTACGACGAATACCGCGGCGCGATCACCTACGTGCGATTGATGAACGGCAGCGTCGAGCGCGGCCAAAAAATCAAGTTCCTCAAGACCGGCGCGGTCCACGAAGTACTCGAGCTCGGGCACTTCGTCCCGCAGCGCGAAGCCTGCGACAAGCTGCAAGCCGGCCAGGTCGGCTACCTGATCTGCAACATCAAAAGCCTGGGCGACGTGCACATCGGCGACACGGTCAGCGTTCCCGGCAACTCCCCTGCCCCGGCGCTGCCCGGCTATCAAGAGCCGAAGCGCATGGTGTTCTGCGGCTTGTATCCGTCCGACGGCCAAGACTTCGAAGAGCTGCGCGAAGCCCTGACCAAACTCAGCATCAACGACCCCAGCTTCGAGTTCGAGCCCGAAACCAGCGATGCGCTGGGGTTCGGCTTCCGCTGCGGCTTCCTGGGCCTGCTGCACATGGAGATCGTGCAGCAGCGGCTCGAACAGGAGGCCGACCTCGACCTGGTGCAAACCGCGCCCAACGTCACCTACGAGATCACCACCACCGACGGCGAGACGATGCGGATC
>DASZPI010000345.1:0-16047 GCA_035550355.1 Pirellulales bacterium | reverse complement strand
TCTGGCTCTTGGATGTTGCGACGCCGGTTGCGCCGTACGTGGCTGGGTTGCCGTGGCGGCATCGTCCGTTTTGTGTGCCCATGGCTTCCGACGGCGGACCGCCCGATCGCCTCGAGCGCCAAGGGCTCGACCGGTTGGTGCGATCCCTTCGCGGCGTTTCTCTTGGAATCGCGCTGGCTGGCGGCGGCGCGAAAGGAATGGCGCATCTCGGCGTGTTGCGAGTGCTCGAAGAAGCGGGATTGTCGTTCGATGCGATGTCTGGCACAAGTGCCGGCGCGATGGCGGGCATCACGTATGCCGCGGGAATGCCGCCGGCCGACGCGGTCGAGCACTTCCAGCACGACTTGCTCCCCTCGGCCCTGTTTCGCCTGGTGCCAAAATGGCCGAACTGGTACCTGCTCTCGCAATTCCGTCGCCATGCTTGGGAGGCCATGCTCCGCCGGTACCTGCACGACTGGCGGCTCGAACAGCTGCCAATTCCATTTTATTCGGTAGCCGTTGATCTGGTGCAGGTGCGGCCTGTGGTGCGCGACCATGGCGACGCCGTACGCGCGATCTTGGAGAGCATCAACCTGCCGGTGCTCTCGGCGCCGATTCTGCGCGACGGGATGGTGCTGGTCGATGGCGGCATCCTCAACAACCTGCCGGCCGATGTGCTCGTCGACCATGACGTCGATTTTGTCATCGGCGTTGACGTGTCAAGGCGGGTTCGCCATGAGTTCGCCGGCAACCGTCCGGAGACGCCCACCCACGAGATGAAGTCGCCCAGCACGCTTGACACGATGTTCCGTATTTTCGAGACACAAGCGCACAGTATCGGCAATATCCGCAACCGCGCGGTCGATTTCTGGATTACGCCGGATACATCGTCGTTTGGCTTGGCCGAGTTTTATCGAACGACCGAGATTGCCGAGGCCGGCGCCCGCGCCGCGGAGGCAAAGCTGCCCGAGCTGCAACAGCACCTCGATGAGTTGAAGCACCGCCTGCTTGGATCGGTGTCGACCACCAGCGCGCGACGGTAAAGCCGCGTTGGCGACTACATGAACATCCACGCTGGATCGCTGTGCGTCGGCAGTCTGATGGTCGCGTCGCTCGGTTGGATGGCGCTCGTGGTTCACTACCATTGGCGTCGCCGGTGGGTGCGATGGCTCATCTCCATTCTGCCCGTCGCGGTAGACGTCGGATCGCTGGCGGTGCTGCCCCGCGGGCGGGGATTTGCCGTGTGGGGGTCGACGCTCGCGGCGGTGTGGCTGTGGTGGTTCACGCGCCGGCCGCGCACCGATCGTGCATGGGCTTGTGACATGGCGGTTCTGCCGCGAATTACGATCGATGGCGACACGGCTCGCATCGAAGGGTTTCGCGATTTCAGATACGACGCCTCAGGCGCACCGCTGCCGCAGTACGCGGAGAAGACCTTCGACCTGGTGAAGCAGCGTTCCGTTGATCTTTTTCTCTCGCACTGGACGGGGCCCATCATGGCCCACACGCTGGTGAGCTTCGGCTTCGACGACGGCCAGTATCTGGCCGTGTCGGTCGAAGCCCGGAGGCAGTCTTGGCAGCGCTACTCGCCGTTGTGGGGTCTGTTCCGCTGCTATGAGTTGATGTACGTCATTGGCGATGAGCGCGACATCGTTCGAGTGCGCACGAACGTACGCCGCGAGCGCGTGTACATGTATCGCGTGAAACTGCCGCTAGAGCGTATCCGCACGCTGTTATGCGACTACCTGGAGCGCGCCCAATCACTGGCTGAGCGTCCCGACTGGTACAATTCGATCGTCAGCAACTGCACGACCAACCTGTTCTGCCATCGTCATCGCCAGTTGCGGTGGTGGCTGCGGCCCGGCATCTTTCTCAACGGCTTGTCGGCACGCACGCTCTATAGAGCCGGTGGCTTGATTGGCGACGGCCCCTTCCGCGAGCTGCACGCGCGAGCGGCGATCGCAGATCTAGCGTTGGCAGCCGGTGATAGCGCCGACTTCTCACAGCAAATCAGGGCGCGTCTCGTCGAAACGCGGCCAACCACAACGTCGCTCGTATTGTAGGTGACGCTCACAAATGGATCTCGCCACGATCAGTCGACTACTGAATGTTGCGGCGCTGATCGTGGTGATGTTGTCGTTGGGGCTCAGTCTGGAACCTATGGCAATCGTCGCTGCGATTCGGCGCGTTCACCTGACCGCCGCGGCCATGGCGGTGAATCTTATCGTCGTGCCGTCGATCACCTTGCTGTTGCTGCGGTTAATACCCCCGCCGGACGATGCCGCTATCGGCTTTCTGGTGTTGGCGCTGTGTGCGGGCGCCCCCGTTGGTCCGTTGTTTACCGGCATTGCGAAAGGAGACATCGAGCTCGCAACGGGGTTGATGGTCGTACTCGCGGCCTCGTCGACTTTTCTTGTCCCGGCGTTGCTGCCGTTCTTTACATCATGGGTTGCCGAGGGCATGAGCGCCACGGTCGACTATCGCATCATTGCGGTCGTGTTGCTGGTGACTCAGTTACTTCCGCATTGCAGACGACGACGGCCATTCGCTTCCAATTGGTCTGCTGCCAGTGCCACGCACTGCCGTGCGGATTACGGCCTTGCCTTGGGCGTCGCCCCAAGGTTGACCTTTCGTTTTCGTGAGCCGATATTGCGCGCTGGCTGAACGTCGTTTACAGAGGATCAACGCGCAAACCGGAGAGACTGTCGTGTGCCTGGCTATTCTGAAGCGGCTAAAGTTAAGTCGCCATTCACTACACAGAATTACAACACTAATCATTGTCGAGCTAAGCGTCTCCCTATCAATATGCCACGTTTTTGCCGATAATTTAGCTGAAAAGCAGTGTAGACCCAATATCGTAGTAATACTTGCCGACGACTACGGGTGGGGAAGCGTCGGCTGCTATGGTGGCTTGGGACTCAAAACGCCAAATCTTGATCGCCTGGCGCGCGAAGGGCGTCGATTTACCGACGCCTATGCCCCCGGATCGGTCTGCTCGCCGACGCGCTACGGGCTGATGACTGGTCGTTACTACTGGCGCACCAGCATTAAGGACGGCGAAGTATTATCCGGCAGCGCGCCGCTGCACATCGAAACCGATCGCCTCACGCTCGGCTCGCTATGCAAAAGCGCTGGCTATCGTACCGGCGCGTTCGGCAAGTGGCACCTGGGCCTGGGCAACGAAACCACCACCGATTGGTCGCTGCCACTCAAACCGGGCCCGTTGGAGATCGGCTTCGACTACTTTTTCGGCCTCGCGGCAAACCCCTGGAACGGTCCACACAGCTTCATCGAAAACTACGAAGTGCTCGGCAAGCTTCCAGGCCAGCCCGTGCTGATCAAAGGGAACAAGGCCGATGCCGCGACCTCCGGCATCGAGCGGCCTTGGCAGGAAGACCACATCATGGGCACTCTGACCGATCACGTAGTGCGGTGGATCAACGAAAACAAAGACGGCCCGTTTTTCGTCTACTATGCCCCCAACGCGATTCACGAACCAGTGATTCCGAACGACAGTTTTTCTGGCAGCCCGTTGGGGAAATACGGCGACTTTATTTCCGAACTCGATTGGAGCGTCGGCGAAATTCTCAATGCGCTCGATCGGATGAAGCTCGCCGATGAAACCTTGATTATCTTTTCAAGTGATAACGGCGGCGTCTGCAATCGCAACAATCCGAACGCGGCCGCTGCAATGGATGCTGGGCTTGCGATCAACGGCAACTTGCGCGGCGGTAAGCATGATGAATGGGAAGGGGGCTTTCGCGAGCCATTCTTAGTTCGCTGGCCAAAACGTGTGCCCGCAGGGACTGTGAGCAATCAGGTGATTTGTCTGACCGACATACTGGCGACGCTGGCCGGTGTGCTTGGCCTGCCGTTATCCGAAAATCAGGCGGAGGATAGTTTCGACGTGCTCCGTGCGTTCACCGAAGCGACCGCGGGTCCACCAGTGCGCGGTCCGGTCATCATGCAATCGGCCGACGGCATCTACGGAGTGCGCTCGGGCGACTGGAAATTCATCGAGCGTGTCGATGCCCCGCCCATCGAGCATCGCAATCGCCGCAAGGCGCAGATGGCCGAACGAAAGAAAAAGAGCGCTCCGCGCACCGACGAGTTATTCAATCTGACTACGGATTCCAGCGAAGCCGTCAGCGTCGTTGCCGACCACGTCGAAATCGCAGCGAAGCTGAAACAAGCGCTTATCGCAGCGCGCGATGCCAACCATACGCGGCCCATGGAATGACCGGTCCATGGCCAAGCGAATGATGCGATCGTCGGGGCGCCGCAAGCGGCTGCCTCCGCTTCAAGGCATTGGCCGCGCCGTGGTCGATTACGTGATGAACAGCGTCGCTTTGGGCGGTTACCCTTCGTGCTGCACGGTCGATGCGATCGCAAAGGCCATGCAGCGCGACCCGAGTCGTTTTCGCCCTACGATCAACAAGCTCGTCGAGCTAGGCTTTCTATCGATGAACGAAACCGACGAGGAAATAATTCTTCCCACGATTGCGGCGTTGATGCATCAAGATAATGATCTGTCGGAAGCCGAAGCAAAGCGCGTTCTCGCGCGTCTAAAACGGCGCCGATAACCGTCTCCTAACAAACAAGCCCGCGCAACGATTTCACATGATGATCGACTCGATAATCCGTCGCATTCAGTTCGTTCTGTTTTTTGGGCTGTTTTGCGTCCTGTATGGCCGTTCCTCTGCCGCGAGAACGGTCGAGGCCGACGTGTTGGTTTACGGCGGCACCTCGGGGGGCGTTAGCGCGGCAGTGCAGGCGGCGCGCATGGGCAAGCGCGCCGTGATCGTCGAACCCGGCCGGCACCTGGGCGGCATGACGTCCGGGGGCCTGAGCGCCGTCGATATCGGCGATCCGCGAACGGTCGGCGGCATCGCGCGCGAGTATTTCACTCGCCTGGTGGCCACCTATGGCAAGCAACTCGAATGGGACAAGCCTTTTTCGCACACGGGAGGCGGCCCCGCGACCGGCGGCGCGTATGCCATCGAGCCGCACGTGGCCGAGCGCGTCTTTAACGACATGGCACGAGAGGCCGGCGTGATTGTGGCGTTTGACGGTCGATTGCAAACGCTGAGAAAAGACAACGCGCGGATCATCGACTTGACCACCGACGACGGCCGTGTGTTTCGCGCCGCGATGTTCATCGACGCGACCTACGAAGGCGACTTGATGGCCGCCGCCAAAGTGAGCTACACCCTGACGCGTGAAGGCAACGCCAAGTACGGCGAAACCTACAACGGTATCTACTACGAACCGAAGTTCATGCCTCGCACCGATTACAAGCAGCCCGGTCCCAACGGTCGGCTTCCCGGCGGCCAAGGGGTGTGGGACCGCGACCTGCAGCTAGACCCGTATGTCGTGCCGGGCGATCCGTCAAGCGGCCTGGTTCCGCTGGTCGATCGCGGCGAGCCGGGCACTCCGGGCCAGGCGGCGCCAGGCATTCAGGCATATTGCTTTCGGTTATGTTTGACCACCGCGGCCGATCGTTTGCCGATCGCACCGCCGGCGGATTATGACGCCCGGCAGTACGAATTGGTCGCTCGCTTCATCGCCGACAGCCAATCGATCGGCGACGATTTGGACCTGCGTTGGTTCTCGAAGTTCGACCCCTTGCCAAATCATAAATTCGATTTCAACACGGCGACCATCGGCTCGAATCGCCCGGGGCTGAGCTGGGCGTGGCCCGAGGCCACGTATGCCAAACGAGCGGAGATCGCGCGCGAGCACGAGAACTATCACCGCGGATTGCTGCATTTTCTGGCTACCGATCCGCGCGTGCCGCCGAAGTTGCGCAACGAGATGCAACGCTACGGCCTGCCACGCGACGAGTTCACCGACAACGGTGGTTGGCCCCACCAGATTTATGTGCGCGAGGGGCGGCGGATGGTTTCGGGCCTGGTGATGACCGAGCATCACACGTTTGGCCGCGAAATTGCGCCGCAGTCGGTCGGTCTCGGCTCATACGGCACCGACACCCATGAGGTGCGCCGCATCGTGAAGAACGGTGTCGTGACGCGCGAAGGCAAGACTGCCGGCGGACGCGGCGGGGCGCCTCCCTATCCGATCGGTTATGCCGCAATCGTTCCCAAGCCTGCAGAGTGCGAGAACCTGCTGGTCACCTTCGCGCTCTCGGCCAGCCATACGGCATTCAGCAGTATTCGCATGGAGCCAGTCCTGATGATCACCAGCCAATCGGCGGCAACCGCGGCGTGCTATGCGATCGATGACAAGGTGTCCGTGCAGGATGTCTATTACGAGAAACTGCGCGCCCGGCTGCTGGCCGACAAGCAGGTCGTGGCGTGGGCCGGCGAAAGCAAAAAAAGTCCGGCGAAATCGCCAGCAAGAAGCAAGCCCCTCGATCCTGCTGGTGAGATTGCCGCGAAGCTCGAGCCGACGCGCACGCTGGTGTACAAGCGCATCGGAGACCGCGAACTGACGATGCATTTGTTTGACCCCGAAGGCCTGAAGCCGGGCGATCGAAGACCGTGCTTTGTCACGATTCACGGCGGCGGCTGGGGCGCGGGCGAACCGCGACGCATGTATCCGTTCGCGGCGCACTACGCCAAGCTAGGCATGGTGGGAATCAGCTTGCAATATCGGCTGTACAATTCCAAGACCGGTGTCACGGTGTTCGATTGTGTGAAGGATGGTCGGTCGGCAGTGCGCTATCTACGTGCTCATGCAACGGAAATGGGCATCGATCCCAACAAGATCGTCGTCAACGGCGGCTCGGCCGGTGGCCACGTCGCGGCGGCCACAGCGCTGTTCGACGGCGTCGACGAGCCTGGCGAAGACACGACCGTGTCGTGCGTGCCGAACGCTCTGGTGCTTTATTACCCGGTAATCGATACCTCGGCACAAGGCTACGGCAACGAAAAGCTTGGTCATCGCTGGAAGGAACTCTCGCCGGTTGATCACGTTCGGCCCGGCTTACCACCGACATTGATCCTGCATGGAACCGCCGATCCAACCACGCCGTTCGCCGGCGCCGCGCGCTTCCGCGACGAGATGCTCAAGGCCGGCAATCGTTGCGAGTTGATTGCCAACCAAGGCGGCAAGCACGGTTACTTCATGTTTGATCGCAAATTGTTCGACGAAGCGCTGAGGCAGACCGACACTTTTCTAGCCTCGCTTGGGTACATCAACGCGGGTCAATAGCCGCTAAAATGCGGACAGGTACGGAGTGCAATCTGCCTCATCCATGACGTCCATGCTCGATCGCATTTGTCGACTGTTTGTTTTTGTGTTCCTTATCCCTTTCGGCGAATCGTTCGCCGAGGAGCCCCCAACTGGGCTGAGCCAGGAGTTTCTCGACCTGTCGCTCGAGCCGCCCGAAATCAATACTTCGCCAGGCTCCGAATACGCCGACGACCGACGCACTTTCAACATGATCATCGGCATGGACCAGACGCCCAACGGCCGTATCTGGGCATGCTGGTGCAGTGGCGGCGACAGCCAAGACGGTTACTTTGTCGCCGCGACGAGCGACAACCAGGGGCTCACTTGGTCGGCGCCGCGTCTGGTGATCGACCCAAGTGATCCGCCAGGGCCCGTGAAGCGACGCACACTGGTAGGTAATTTTTGGACCGACCCGAAAGGGCGACTGTGGCTATTCTTCGATCAGTCGATGGGTTATTTCGACGGCCGCTCGGGCGTGTGGGCCACGGTGTGCGACAATCCCGATTCGGATGTTCCCACGTGGTCGAAGCCGCGGCGGATCTGGCACGGCTCGACACTCAACAAGCCAATCGTGCTGAAGAACGGCGAGTGGTTGCTGCCGATTTCGTTATGGACTCGCGACCACATCACTCAAGAACCTTTAAAGGAGCTGTATCACGATCTTGACGACCAGCGCATGGCGCATGTGTTTGTCAGCAGCGACGCAGGCGAGACGTGGACCCGCCGCGGCGGCACGCGCTTTCCAGGTAGCGAGTTCGATGAGCACATGTTGGTCGAACTGAACGATGGCCGGCTGTGGATGCTCGCGCGCACGAACTACGGCGGCATCGGCGAAAGCTTCTCGACCGACGGTGGCCGAACCTGGTCGCTTACGCAGCCATCGTTTCTCAGGCAGCCCAGTGCGAGATTTTTCATCCGGCGGCTCCGTTCGGGCAAGCTGCTCTTGGTCAAGCACGGCCGACCTGACGAGCGGACGCGCGGCAGATCGCATTTGTCGGCGTACCTGTCGGAAGACGACGGCCGCACGTGGATCGGCGGACTGATGCTCGACGAGCGTTCAAAGGTGTCGTATCCCGACGGCTTCGAAGCGCCCGACGGAACGATCTACATCTTGTACGATTACAACCGTTCGACGAGCGCCGAAATTTTGCTCGCCAAGTTCCACGAGGCCGACGTTCTGGCCGGTCGTTTCATGTCACCGGGATCGAAGCCGATGATCTTGGTGAATAAAGCGCGCGGCGCGGCGCCCGTCGCGACGCCAAGCGTCGAGACCTGGGAACTGCAAGCAATCGAAGACGCGAAGCAAGATCGCACGACGATCGCTTTCGATGGCCAAAGTCCGAACAAGCTGGTGTGCGATACAACCTTGCGACAGGCGCCCGATGGCTCGTGGGTGTTGGTGATGCTCGCCGGCGGCGACAAGGAGCCTTCGCCCGAGAACTACACGGCGCTTACCCGCAGCACCGACGAGGGACGCACTTGGTCGAAGCTCGAGCCGGTGAACGTCGGTTTTCCGCGCTCGGGTTCCACCAGTGGCCAGGGACCGACCGAACTGATGGTCTATGGCGACCGTTGCACGTTGTTCTATGGCACCCACGCGCGGCATTGGAACACGGGGTGGCGATCGTGGATGATGACCAGCGACGACTCGTGTCGCACTTGGAGCGGATACGCGCCCGCACCCGGCCGGTTGCGTTATCGCACCTTCTTGCGCGATCACATCGTGACCCGCGACGGGCGCGTTATGGTACCGTTTCAGCACTACATCGGGTTGGAGTCGGAATTTGACAAGACGCCACTCGAGCGTACGTTTTGCAATCCGCGCAATGGAGTGATCGTGAGCAGCGACGGCGGCCGCACGTGGAACGAACATGGCAATATCCGACTGAGCGAGAACGACCGCTACTTTGGCTGGGCGGAGAACAATATCGTCGAGTTCGCCAACGGCCATATCGGGATGATCATTCGCGCCGATCGATTGGGTGGCGTGCTGTACTACGCCGAGAGTGCCGATGGGGGCCGCACCTGGCCCGAGTTCGCGCATAAAACCGACATCCCTAATCCAGGCTCGAAGGCAACGTTGTATCCTCTCGGGGGCGATTCGGTTGCGCTGCTGCACAATCCGAACCCATCGCAGCGCAGCCCTTTGGCTTTGTGGATCAGTTTCGACGCGATGAAGACCTGGCCGTATCGCCGCGTGCTGGTGCCCGAATCGTGCGATGGTCCGACCGGCCGGCTCAACTATCCCGATGGTTTCGTAAGCCGCGACAAGCAGTGGCTGCATTTCGCGTTCGACGACAACCGGCACCGCGGCGTGTACTACGGGGCCAGGCTCCCGCCTCTGCCGTGATCGGCCGAAATCGTTGATCGGTCAAGCAGCCGGCGTTCCTAGGCACAGGTATTTACTTCAAGCGCGCGTACGCGGATGAACCGCGCTGAGTCTGCCGTAGCCTGCTGTCCTGCCTGCGGTGCATGGACCAGCACGACGGTGCCGTCCGGCACCTGCCGTGATGCATCATGACCGTCAATCGGCAATCGTCACCCCGGTATCACCAATTGTGTACTCGGCGATCTCGTCGCAACATGCGCTGCCGCGGTGCTTGGCCACGTAAATGCCGCGCGACAATCGTCGACCTTCGCGCATTTTTCCAAGGTACAGAATCGTGTTCGCGTTCGAGAGCACATCGCCCTCTTCCAACGGCCGACTGATCAGATCATCGAGCATCACCTCGGCCGTCGTGACCAACAGCAGACAGGTTGCCTGGCCGGCCGGATACGCGTGGGCCGCCGCTTCGGCAGCGTGTTCGCGATAGTTTTCGCGGAACAGGTCACGCGCCACCCACTCGGAATCCTTCTGCAAGATTTGATGATAGATGTACTCGAATAGCTCGAACTGGATCGAGTCACTGGGGCGCTCGACCGGCTCGATGCCATCGACTACCAGCCGCCGCACGCCGTTGGCGAGGTTGCCGTACAGGAACGCGATCGTCACGGACAACTTTCGCGCGATCTCAGCTTGCCAGTCTTGCCAAGCCTCGAAACCCAAGTCGCCGCGGGTCACGCGCCGGCCGTGATAGTCGAAAACATGCAGATAGTTACCATACCGGCGCTCGGGCGCGAAGAAGTTTGCGAGCTCGGGTAGGCGATGTGGATCGACCGGCTCGAGTGCGCCGCCCCATAATCGTTCAGCGTATTCGACATGGCTCTGCGGATCGCCGCGACAGCTCATGTCGAAGATCACACCCCGATGCCCCTCGGCGTTCAATCCCGCGTTGGCAAACTGCAAACCGAGCTGACTTTTGCCGATACCGGTCGCGCCCGCCAACACGGTCAGCGTGCCCGGCAACAACCCGCCACCGAGCATCGCATCGAGCCCCGTCACACCGGTCGATAATCGTTCAATGCTCATAGGCGACACGGCCAACCACCAAGACACAGAGCCACGGAACAGAGGATCTGTTTCCGTTCTCGATATTCTCTCCGTGCTCTGCGCTTTTTCAGATCGTCATGCGTCGTTTACGGGCGACGATTTGCCACGCGCCGGTGCTTCGACCGGATTCGATCACTCGCATTTCGTCGTGCAGCGCGACCGTCGGGCAAACGTGCCACGGAATCCCGTAGATCGCGTCGCCGACCGCGTAGCGCGTCGCGGTCGTGGTCTCGATCACCAGATGCTCTTCGCTATGATTCACCATCCGCGCATCGGGAATCTCGGGGAACACGACACGCGGGTCGGCATTATCGGCCGAGATGGCTTTGTACCCCAGGTCGAGCGTCAATCGTCCCTGGGCCGGCCGGCTCACCACGCGCCCCAACACGACCAACGCATGCAGAAAGTCCAAGTCCGGCACTTTCGTCGCGTACGCCTGGTCCCAAAGCACGGGCGTGCCGGGGCTGCATTCGATATCGCTGCGGCGGGCGTGGATCGGAAAACTAAACGTCCCGCCGGCCACGATGCGCGGCAGCGGCAGCCCACTGGCGCGAATCTGCTCAGCGAGCCGATCGACTGGTGCGAATGCTGTGCTCACTTCGGCTGTGCGCGCCGCAAGCTCGGCGGCGCGCAAATGACCGTCGTAAATGTGGAGCCCGCCGGCTCGAATGCCGGGCGAGCTGCAAAGCTGACGGTAAAGCGCCAAGGCGCGCTCGCTCGGCTCGATCCCCGAGCGATGCATGCCGACGTCGAGATCGACCAGCAGCTCGATTTCAATTCCCGCGCGTTGCGCGGCCTCAGCCGTCGCCTGGGCATGCGCGGGGTCGTCGGCCAGCGTCGAGAATCGTGTGCGTGCGTATTTCGCGGCCAGCGCAACGAAGCGTGCCAAATTCGGACCCACCGCGGCAATTGCCAGCAGCACGTCGTTGGCGCCGCACATGGCCACCATCTCGGCCTCGGCGATCGTCGAGCATTTGAACTTGCTGATTCCCCGATCGAGTTGCAGGCGCGTCAGTTCGACCGTTTTGTGCGTCTTCACGTGCGGGCGCAGGCGCTCGACTCCGCCGGCATACGCGATCATGCGGTCGAGGTTCTCGGCCACGCGCTCGGGATAGACCAGCAGCGCAGGCGACGGGATCGAGTCGAGATCGGCGACGGTATACCAGGGCAAGGGCATGCGACTCTGGGGCAATCAGCGTGCCGCCGGTTGGCGCGCACTGGGCAACACGCGCTTTTGCACATCGGTTTCGAGCACGCCGAAGGCCGCTTCGTGCCGCTGGATGGTTAATTGCAGCGCGTGCAACAGTCGCTTGGCAGTGTAGTAGTTCGTCACGATCCGCTGACTGACTTCGACGGGGTCCTCGGGCACGCCGAACGCCTGGGTGTTCAAGCCGAAATCGATGATCAACTCTTCGGGATTGCCGGTCACACGGCAGAAATTCGCGTAGCGCGCCACGAGATTCGAGTCGTTGAACTTCACCTGCGGGGGTGAGGCGACCGGTTCGACCGATGCACTCGCCCCAGAATTGCCTTGAGACACGTCGGACTCCTTGCTTGATTTGCGCGCCATGGGGTGCCGCTGCGACGAATGTTGGAATTTGCTCAGTGTTTATAACAGAAAAAGGAACTTCGGTCGAAGGCTTGCGGCGTTTGGCTTTTGACCGCCGCGGTATTAAAATCTTCGCTTCAACTCGCATCTCTCCTCACATGGCAAGGTTTGATCTTGGCTAATCAACGCATGAAAATCGCCGTCATTGGCGGCGATGGCACGGGCCCCGAAGTTGCGGCCGAAGGGCTCAAGGTCCTGAAGGCGATTGCAGCGCTGGAAGGGTTTAAGTACGAGCTCGAACATTTCGACTTCGGCGGCGAGCGCTACCTGCGCACCGGCGAAACGCTGCCACCGGGCGCGGTCGACGAGCTGCGCCGTTTCGATTGCATCTACCTGGGCGCCGTCGGACATCCCGAAGTGCCGCCCGGCATTCTCGAAAAAGGCCTGTTGCTCGAACTGCGCTTCCAGCTCGATCAGTACATTAATCTGCGCCCGGTACAGTTATTTCCGGGAGTCGAAACTCCCCTCAAGGACAAGGGGCCGGAAGACATTAACTTCGTTGTAGTGCGCGAGAACACCGAAGACCTGTACTGCGGCGTGGGCGGTTTCTTGAAGAAGAACACACCCGACGAAGTCGCCAGCCAAACCGCGGTCTACACGCGCAAAGGTTGCGAGCGCTGCATCCGCTGGGCGTTCGAGTTCACGCGCAAGCGGAACAACCCCAAGGGCAAAATGCTTACGCTGGTGGCCAAGACCAACGTGCTGACCTACGGGCACGACCTGTGGTGGCGCACGTTCCAGGATGTGGCGAAGCAATATCCCGACGTGAAGCCCGATTACAATCACGTCGACGCCTGCTGCATGTGGATGGTCAAGAATCCCGAGTACTACGACGTGATCGTGACCACGAACATGTTCGGCGACATCATCACCGACCTGGCCGCGGTGGTGCAGGGGGGGCTAGGCGTTGCGGCCGGCGGCAACATCAACCCCGATCCGGGCGGCGTGAGCATGTTCGAACCGATGGGCGGCAGCGCACCGAAGTACACTGGCAAGAACGTGATCAACCCGATCGCTGCGATCAATGCCATGGGCATGCTGCTGGAACATAGTGGCCAACCCAAGGCCGCCGAGCGCGTGTACCGAGCGATTCACCACGTCACCGGCAAGAAGATGAAAAGCCAGGCGGCGGGGAAGATGGGCTACTCGACCCAACAGGTGGGCGACCTGGTCGTCGAGGCGCTGGGCTAAGCCCTATCGCTACGAGCTGCGCTCGCCGACCATCGGCGCTTCGCGATGCGCTGCCTCGACGCCGACGATGGACGTGCACGGCAGTTCCACTTCGAACACCGTGCCTTGCCGCGCTAGGCGGCCGCGCACGGTGATGCGCCCATGCATGCGGCGTACGACGCCTTTGACAATGTACAGGCCCAGTCCCGTGCCCGGCTGCGCGCGCTCCAGCTCGTTGCCCAGGCGCACGAAGCGGCCGAAGATTTTTCGCCGCAGCTTCGCCGGAATGCCGGGACCATTGTCGGCGACGCGCGTGATGACGTGCCCGCGCCCATCGAGCCACGATTCAACCGTGACCTCGGCCCCGGGGCCGGAATGCTTGATCGCATTGTCGATCAAGTTGCGAAATACGATCTCAACGTCCATCGGCGAGCCACGGACCATCGCCGGCCGCAGGTCGAGATGGATGTGCTTTTCCTCCAGCGAGTAGCGCTGGGCGGCAGTGCGGGCGACATCGCGAATCACCGACGACAACTCGACGTCGGCGAGCTCGGCTTGCTCGGCGTTATGGCCGATCTTCGCCGCCTCGAGCAGATGGTTCACCAGTGTATCGAGCCGTTCCAAATCGTCGAGCATGAAGCGATGGAACTCCGATTGCTGCGCATCGGTCACATTGCGGCGCGAGAGCGTTTGCAGATACAGCTTCAACGAGGCGATCGGGCTCTTGAGCTCGTGCGTCACGCTGTCGATGAAGTTCGATTGTCGCTGGTTGAGCCCAATCTCCTTGATCGAGATCCACAGGTACACCACCACCCCTACCAGCACGAGCACCAAGAACGTGGTGCCCAGCGCCAGCACCGCCCACCAATAGGCGGCGTACTGCGATGCCGCCACCGCCAGCAGCACCCAGCCGACGATCAGCGCCACCAACAGCACGATCATCACTGCAGCCAGTGTGATCGGCCAACCTAACGAGGTGCGACGCATGGGAAGCGAGAGTGGTGAGTGGCTGTTCGCTAGTGACTAGTTGGATTCCGTCGCACGCTTTCCGATGCAGAAAAGGTGTTTCTCGGCCCGAATGAAAACTTGCCCGTCGCTGATCGCGGGCGAGGCGAAACAGTGCTCGCCCAGGTCGTTCTTCGCCACCTCGTCGAACTTCGCTCCGGGGCGCACGACGGTCATCACGCCATCGTCGGCAAGGAAGTACGTCAGTCCGCCGGCCGTGACCAGCGAGGCGCTGTAGTGCGGCTCGAGACGTTCCTTCCATTGCCGCTTGCCGGTCTTCGCCTCGAAGCAGCTCGCAATGCCATTATCAGCCACGACCAGGAAGTATTTGCTGGTGATGACGGGCGAAGGAACATACGAGCAGTTTTCGGTGGTGCGCCATACGATGTGCGTATCGGTGACGTTGCCATGACCGTCGGGACGGATTGCCAGGATATGGCGAGCGGGAAAGCCGGCGGTCAAAAACACCAGTTCGCCATCGTCGACCATCGAGGCAACAAACTGCTCGGTCGGCCCATCGATGTTCCAGATGCGCTGTCCGGTACGCGGGTTATAGGCGCACACCGACTTGCTGCCCGACAGGATCAACTCCGGTTGGCCATCGATCGTGCGGATGATCGGGGTCACGTAGCTGCGGGTGCGGTGTTCGCGCTCAACCTTCCAGGCCGTCTCGCCCGTGTCGCGCCGCAGGGCAACGATGTACGAATCGCCGTCGTGGTCGCCGTTGATGATCACCAGGTCTTCAAAAAGCACCGGGCAGCTACAGTAGCCGTGGGTGCTCGAAAATACGCCCGGCTTGACGAGCCATTGCTGTTTGCCGGCGAAATCGTAGCTGGCCACCACCATCAAGCCACGGTTCTCGGCCGGGTCGTCGCTGTGGTTTTCGAGAAACGAAACGAAGACCTGTTTGCCGTCGGTGGCCGGAGTGCTGCTGGCGAAGCTATTGAGCGTGTGTTTTTTCTCCAGCGGCGTCGAAATGATCGTCTGCTGCC
Source organism: Pirellulales bacterium (assembly GCA_035550355.1). Lineage (GTDB taxonomy): Bacteria > Planctomycetota > Planctomycetia > Pirellulales > PNKZ01 > DATAXP01. The sequence continues at coordinate 668 of DASZPI010000345.1, read as the reverse complement.
AACGCAGCTTGCCCGTCGATCGATCAAAGCAGACGAGTACGCGATCGCCGTTCTCGGTGAGGCAGGAGACCGTGAACACCCGATCCCCCCAGACGATCGGCGAAGCATGCCCCATTCCTGGCACTTCGACCTTCCAGAGTACGTTTTCGGTTGCACTCCAACGAATTGGCACGTTTGTCTCGCGGCTCGTACCATCCCCGCGCGGGCCGCGCCAGCAGGGCCAGTTCTCGGCGCTGGCCATGGTCGCCACACAACTTGCTAACAACGCCGCCGCTACAAAAAGCGAGGTTCGCATGAACGTCGACCTGAATGATGAGTAATGGAACGGTATTTGAGGCCTTGGTCAGCTTCGAGCATAGCAAGAACGGCGTCCGCTTCCCAGGAATCGCCTGCACTCGGATTTTGCGGTGCAGCGGGCGCGTCGTATGCAGTTGTGTAAGGCGCGATCGCTTCCACTACCCAATCAGAACGTGAAAGGTTTGGTGAGTTATGGCCGCTTCGTGGTTTTCGAAAATGATGGGGCAGAATCTGCATCTCAACAGCCTGAAATGCCTACTTGTCGAGCAGCTTAAAGACCTACACAGTGCCGAGTCGCAGTTGATCGAGGCCTTGCCCCAAATGGCCGAGGCCGCCAATTCGCCCAAGCTGAAGACGGCATTTCGCAACCA
>DASZPI010000344.1:0-7498 GCA_035550355.1 Pirellulales bacterium | reverse complement strand
GCTACGGCCTGGAAACGCATTTGGGGATGATTCAAAAGCACATCCACGCCTTCAAGCCCGGCGTGGTCATCGTCGATCCGATCAGCAACTTTCTGGGCGCCGGCACGCAGGCCGAGGCGGGGACCATGCTGCTGCGGCTGATCGACTTTCTGAAGTCGGAACAAATCACCAGCCTGTTCACGCATCTGAACATCGGCGGCGGCAGCCTGGAACAGACCGACGAAGGCGTTTCCTCGATCATCGACAGTTGGCTGCTGATGCGCGATACGGAATGCGACAACGAACGCCGGTCGTCGCTGACGATTCTCAAATCTCGCGGCATGGCGCATTCCCGCGAGATCCGAAGTTTTCGGCTCACCGACCACGGAATCGAACTGGGCGATCTGACGGACCATGAGTGCTGAACCAACAAGATTTATTGAATCGGCGAGTTCTGCTGGCAATGGTGATTCCAATGCTCGAGACCAACACCGAACACACGTTCGATCCTGAACGCTGGGAACTGCGGCTGTACGTCGCCGGCCAGACCACCAAATCGGTCACTGCCTTTGCGAATCTCAAAAAGGTGTGTGAAGAACACCTCGCCGGCAAGTACACGATCGAGGTGGTCGACTTGATCGAGCGGCCGCAACTGGCCGCCGGAGATCAGATCGTCGCCATCCCGACGCTCGTGCGCCGTCTGCCGGCGCCAATTCGCAAGATCATCGGCGATCTGTCGAATACCGAGCGCGTGCTCGTAGGCTTGCAACTTCGACCCACGGGTCCACCGAACACCTAGTGATCGTGCCGGCAAGCGCGGGTCGATCGGCCTGCCGTCTGCCGCAGGATCGTTTTCACGGCAATGACTCCAGGTTATTACGGCAGCGAATTGGACCGCCTGCGACGCCGGCTCGAAGAAGCCGAAGAGACGATTCGCGCCATCCGCGCCGGCGAAGTCGATGCCCTGGTGGTGCACGGTTCGGACGGCGAACAAATCTATACGCTCGAAGGGGCCGATCATCCGTACCGAACGCTGATCGAAGCCATGCAGCAAGGCGCGGTCAGCCTGGGCGAAGACGGCACGGTGCTGTACTGCAACCGCTGCTTCGCCGACATGGTCGGCGAGTCGGAGCGGCGGGTGATCGGCAAGTCGGCCGTCGAGTTCATCAGCGCCCCCCAGCGCGAAGCCTTTACCGCGGCGCTGGGCGCGGCCCGACACCGCGGCGCTCACGGCGAGTTTCAATTGCTCACGCTCGACGGGCGATCGCTGCCGGTGAACGTGGCCCTGGCGCCGCTGGGGTTGGCCAAGGCGTTGGTCGTGTGCATGGTCGTCACCGACCTTACCGAGCAGAAGAAGCATCAGCACGTTGCCGAGACGAACCATCGAAAAGACGAGTTCCTGGCAATGCTCGCGCACGAGCTGCGCAACCCGCTGGCGCCGCTGCGCGGAGCGGTCGAGTTGTTGCGGCTGAGCAACGACGATGAAAGTCTGCAGCTCGTCCGCGATGTGATGGAGCGGCAAGTCTCGCACCTGGTGCGACTGGTCGATGATCTGCTCGACGTGTCGCGCGTCATGCGTGGGCGCGTCGAGCTGAAGAAAGAGCTCGTGGCCCTCGATTCGGTGATCTCGCATGCGGTGGAAGAAACCAAGCCGTTGATCGACCAGCAAGGGCACAAGCTGCACGTCACGTTTCCCAACGATGCCGTGCATGTGAACGCCGACCCCGTTCGCCTGACGCAGATCATTGCCAACCTGCTGAATAACGCCGCCAAGTACACCCGTCCCCAGGGTGAGATCTTCCTGACCAGCGACAGCGAAGGGGAAGGTGTGACGATCCGCGTGCGCGACACGGGCATCGGCATCGCGCCGGAAATGCTGCCGCATATCTTCGACCTGTTCTCGCAGGCCGATCGATCGCTCGACCGCGCCCAAGGCGGACTGGGCATTGGCCTGGCGATCGTCCGCATGCTTACCGAGATGCACGGCGGCACGATTGAAGCCGTCAGCAACGGCCTCGGGCAAGGCAGCGAGTTTGTGCTCCGCCTGGCGCGCGTCGATCGTCCGCCGCAGGAACCCAAGCCCGAATGGAAACCGTCGCCGGTCGTGCGGCAGCGCGTGCTGGTGGTCGACGACAACGCCAGCGCCGCCCGCGTGCTCGGCATGCTGTTGACCAAATGCTGGGGACACGAGGTGGCCATGGCTCACGACGGTCATGCCGCGCTGGAAATGGCTCGAATCTTTCGCCCCGAAGTAGTGTTGCTCGACATCGGGTTGCCCGGCCTCAATGGCTACGAAGTGGCCGCACGCCTGCGGCAAGATTTGATCACTGCCGAGGCGATGATCGTCGCGCTGACCGGTTATGGCCAACTTGAAGACCGCCGGCGGTCCAGCGAAGCTGGCTTTGACGAGCACTTGGTCAAGCCGGTCTCCGTGACCAAGCTCGAGGTGTTGTTCGCACGCGGCGCGCCGTCGGCTCCTGGCCACGGCAAGCCCACCGTGCCCGACTGATCCGACCGCCCAGAACCGCGAGCCGAGTTGCTCATGAATGTCGAACCGCGCGACAAGTCGCTCGGCCAAATCGACCAGTGGTATGACCAAACCACGCGCGCCGCGACGCTGGGGTTGATCGTCATGCTCGCGCTGGCGACCGCCAAGTTTCTTGGCGGCTATTGGGGCCATTCGCTGGCGCTGCTTTCCGACTCGCTGCATTCGTTGGGCGATGCGATCGCCTCGGCGATGATTGTTGTTTCGCTGCACTGGTCGCGGCGGCCCGCCGATCGCGAGCATCCGTACGGCCATTCGCGCATCGAGTCGATTGCCGCGTCGAACATCGCCCTGCTGTTGATGGTCTCCAGCGGTTGGATTGTTTGGGAGGCGATCCACACCTGGTCGGTCGATCGCGAGCGGCCGCACGCTTATGCCCTGTTCATTGCCGTGGCAAGCGTGGGCGTGAACGAAGTCTTGTATCGTTACTCTGCGGCCATCGCCAATCGCACCGGTTCGCAGGCGCTCAAAGCGTCGGCCTGGGATCAGCGGCTCGACGTGCTCGGTTCGCTGATCGTGGTGGTTGGCGTAGTCGTGGCCCGCTTTGGTGGCGAGCGCTGGCACGCGATCGACCACTTGGCGGCGCTGGGCGTGGCGGGCATCATCGCCTGGGCTGCCGGCGGACTGTACTGGACCAGCATCCAGGAACTGATGGATCGCCAGGCTCCGCCGGAAGTGCTGGACCAAATTCGACAGTTGGCCTTGGCCGTGCCCGGGGTCGCCGGGGTCGACAAGCTGCGCGTCCGCAAGGCGGGGATCGAATACCTGGTCGATATTCACATCGAGGTCCCGCCGGCGATGAGCATTGCCGAGGCTCACCGACTGGGCCACGCCGTGAAGGACCATCTCATTGCGCAAGTCGTTGCCGTCAAAGACGTGCTGGGGCACGTCGAGCCTGCCCCCGGCGTTTAGGTGTACGTTTCGTGACCTGTGCCGGCGGTGTCTTGCACCATGGTGGTGCGGCGGAGATACTGGATCATCTCTCCGCAAGCCACCCGCCTTTCGACCAATCTGCAGGAGCTCGAACCTATGGATCGCCCGCAGCCCGCTGCCACCACGCGCCGCGAGTTCGTCAAGCAAACCAGTGCCGCCGCCGCAGCGACCACGCTGCTGGGCATGACCGTGCCCAAGGTCCACGCCGCCGAAGACAACACCATCCGCGTGGCCCTGGTGGGCTGCGGCGGGCGCGGCACCGGCGCAGCTTCGGACGCTCTGCACACCACCAGCGGACCGATCAAGCTGGTGGCCATGGCCGACGTGTTTCCCGACAAGCTGCAATCCAGCTACAAGAACCTGACGAATCCGAAGAACGGCGTCGCCGACAAAATCGATGTCCCCGAGGACCGCAAGTTCGTCGGCTTCGACGCCTACCGCAACGCGATCGACTGCCTGCGTCCCAACGACGTGGTGATCTTCGCCACGCCGCCGGGCTTCCGCTGGGTGCATTTCGGCTACGCCATCGAGAAGGGCGTGAACACCTTCATGGAGAAGCCGACCACGGTCGATGGCCCCAGCACGCGCAAGATGCTGGCCTTGGCCGACCGCGCCAAGGAAAAGAACCTGAAGGTCGGCGTCGGCCTGATGTGCCGCCACTGCGAAGCCCGCCGCGAGCTCGCGCAGCGCATTAAGAACGACGAGCTCGGCGAGATCCTGTTGCTCCGCGCCTACCGCATGCAAGGTCCGATCGGCTCGGCATTCGTCGAAGCCCCCAAGGGCGACATGCCCGAGTTGATGTATCAGATCCGCAACTTCCACGGCTTCTTGTGGGCCAGCGGCGGCTGTTACAGCGACTTCTTCGTGCACAACATCGACGAATGCTGCTGGATGAAAGACGCCTGGCCGGTCGAGGCACGGGCCAGCGGCGGTCGCCATTACCGCGGCGACTATGTCGATCAGAACTTCGACCATTACTCGGTCGAGTACACGTTTGCCGACGGCACCAAGTTGCAGCTCGAAGGACGCAACATCGCCGGCTGCCAGAACGAATTCGCCAGCTACGCCCACGGCACCAAGGGCGTGGCCGTGATCAGCAGCGCCGGTCACTGGCCATCGAAGGCAGCAATCTACAAGGGTCAGCGGGTCGACAAGGACAACGTCGCCTGGGCGTTCGGTCCCGAGAAGTATCGTCCGTATCTGGCCGAGTGGGATGAGCTCATCGCAGCCATCCGCAGCGACATGCCGTACAACGAGGCGCGTCGCGGCGCCGAGGCGAGCCTGGTCACCTCGATGGGCCGCATGGCGGCACATACCGGCCGCGTGATCAAGTACGACGAGATCCTGAACAGCGAGCACGAGTTCGCCCCCGAGATCGACCACTTCACCATGGACTCGGCCGCCCCGGTGCAGTTCACCAACGGCCGCTATCCCGTACCGATGCCGGGCTTGGTGACCAAGCGCGAGTACCAGGTGTAACAAGAACCCCTTTCCCTTTGGGCAAGGGGTGGTCGCCGCCGCGGCGACCGGGTGAGGGTGAAGCGGCAACCGCGCCGGATCCGCTTCTCCCTCATCCGCCCTTCGGGCGCCTTCTCCCGAAATGAGAAGGGGGTGTTGCTGACCTTCACTCCAGCAGCGTCAGCGTCACGCCGCGGACGTCGATCACGCCCGGGCCGGGTACATCGGTGGCGCGCAGCGTCAGTTGGCCGCGCCCCTTGGGTAGCGTCACCTCGCCGAGCCGCCACGGCTTGAAATCCTTGACGAACGATTCGCTGCCGCGGTCGGCTCGGTCGTGCTCCTTGCCGTACAGCGGCGGGTCGTGTGCCTCGGTCACCTTGCCATCGCAGGCGGCATCCAAAAAGCTCACCTCGACGGTCGCTCCGACATTTGCCGGGGCGCAGGTGTAATGGATCACCGCTTCGTAGCGTCCGGGCGTCGCTACTTCGACATGCCAGGTGATGCGGTCGCTGGTGTTCGTCCAGCCGGTGAAGAACGAGCAGTTCGGCGCCTTGGCGCTGCGCACCACGTGCCCATGCTCCACGCCGTCGCGGGCCGGCAGGTGTGTGATCGGGAAATCGCGGTAACCCACGGGGAACGGCCGCTCGTCGTCGGTGTTGAGTTCCGACAATACGTCGCTGCGCCAGCGATCGACCGCTTCGATCAATTTGGCTGCCGTGTCACGCTGCTCGTCGGCCACATCTTTCGTTTGTTCAGAATCGGCAAGCATGTCGTACAAACGCCCCTCGGCATCCAACCGATACCGCTGCGAGCGCACGCTCACCTTGCCGCCCCAATGCGAGAAGATCAAGCGCTCGCGCCAATCGTCCGCCGTGCCCAATAGCAGCCCGGCAACACTGGTGCCGTCGAGCGGCTTGCGGGTTTTCACCGGCACGTCGGCCAGCTCGGCCAGTGTCGGCAGCAAATCGATCGCACCGCAAATCGGCGTGACCTTTGTCGCTGGTTGAACATGTCCCGGCCAACGGACCAACAGCGGCGAACGCACGCCCCCTTCGTCCGTCGAGCCCTTGCGGCCGCGCATCCCGCCGTTCCAACGGGCGCTGTTGGGACCGTTGTCGCAGAAGTACAGCACAATCGTATTGTCGGCTAGCTTCAGTTCGTCGAGCTTCTTGAGCAGCCGACCGACGTTCCAGTCGATGTTCTCGCACATCGCCAAGGCGGCGCGAGTAAACACAATGTCTTCCCCCGCCTTCTTCCCACCCTTCTTCCCGGCGCTCTCGCGTCCGTCGGCTCGCAGCTTCAGGTCGGCATCGCGGAACTTCTCGTAGAACTCGTCAGGCACCTGCATCGGCGAATGCGGCGTGTTCAGCGGCAGGTAACAGAAGAACTCGCGGTCGCGATTCGCTTCGATGAATTCCATCGCGTGGTTCGTCAGGTCGTCGATGATGAACCCTTTGCCGCGGACAATCTTGCCGTTGTGCTCCAATGGCGGGCTGAAGTAATCGCCCCAGTGCCCCGAGGGGAATCCGTAATAGTCTGCGAATCCGCGCGCGTTGGGATGGTACGGCCACTGCGAGCCGTTGTGCCACTTGCCGTAGGCGGCGGTCGTGTAGCCGGCGGCGCGAAACACGTCGGCGATCGTCGTTTCGTCGAGGTCCATCCGCTCGCCGCCGGCCGAAGTGCTCCAGACTCCCGAGCGCGGATGGTAGCGCCCGGTGAGGAACTCGGCCCGCGTTGGCGAGCAGACCGGACAGACAAAGAACCGATCGAACAACGCTCCGTCGCGCGCCAGCGAATCGATATTCGGCGTGCTGAGGTTCGTGTTGCCGTGAACGCTCAGGTCGCCCCAACCCTGGTCGTCGGTCAGAATGACGAGAATATTCGGCCGCCGCTGCGCCTCGGCTGCGCGCGCCGAATTGAGCGATGCAAGAACACACGAAACTGCAATGAAGATGCGAGCGAGCATGGTTTAGCTGCAATTGGTGCAAAGGAAATGGCGAGTACCGATTGTAGTTTTGCAGCGCGCGCGAACACAAGCGCGCAGCGCGGCCCAGTGGCGGGCCGCGCTGCGGCTGGCGCGAACGAATTCCGGCGTGCACGGTCGCGTTGGGCCGAGGCGTTCTTGTGGGGAATTAGGTTGTGACCTCGGCCGCGTCTGCGACCACGGTTGCCGTGGGATGAGTTCCCGAGTGGTGTGGAGCGAATCGCCTCGACCGTTTCGTCATCCGCCGATGGCCGATCAGAGCACGCGCGATTTGCTCGGGGGAACGCTCGAACGTTGCGGCAAGCCCTTGGCCAAAGGGGGGCAGTGTTCGGCGCGGGACTTCGCTGAGCCCGGTCGTCCACGACCGGACGCACGCCGCGTGGACGCGGCGGCGAAGCCCCAGTGCCGAGGGAGTGGGTTGTCGAGAAGTTCGGCCCCAGACCGAAGAGCGGACAAGATGCGAGTCCCAAGACCGGACCGGCCCTTGTGCGGCGCTCGCCCTCTCGACGACACGTTCTTTACTTGGCCTGTCTTCAACCTCCTCCCGCCGCGTTCGACTGGTCGAGTATTGAAGCGAACCGCCGCCATGTTGTCGAAGC
>DASZPI010000343.1:0-2042 GCA_035550355.1 Pirellulales bacterium | reverse complement strand
TTGCACATGTCGCCAAGCGCTGGCACAACCCAAGGTCACGCCCGCTACCAACAGCGAAAGGGTCCAAAACACACCCGAAGCAAAACGCGAATCAATCATCCGGCCGATCAGCGCACCGAGCACCGTGGGGACGCTCACCATCCAACCAATCGTGCCCACCAGGTTTACGCCTCTCCAGAATGTGACATGCTGCGCGGCCTGCGCACGCCGGGCTCGGCGGCGGATCTCGCCCACGAATTGATCCTCTTCGTGCCCTTGATCGTTCACGGCCGCTTCTCCATTTTACGCAGCTCGCGCAACAGAGCCGATTGCAGCTCGCCAAACTCGGCGCTGGCCGTGTGCTCTTGTTGACGCCGGCTTTGCAGCATGGCCGCTGCAGCATCGGCAACGTCTTCCAGCCGCTCGGCGGTTGCCACGTCGCGCGTCACGACCGACACTCGGTCGTTTTCGACCAGCAAGACGCCTCCATCGGCAGCGGCGTAGCGTTCGCCACCCTGGGTGTCTGAAAAGACCATCAAGCACGGAACGAGCATGGTCATGAACGCTTCGTGGCCGGCGCGAATGCCGAATTCGCCGCTAGCGTCGGCCGCGCGGATCGTTTTGACCTGCATTTCAAGTGCGACTCCGTCGGGCACCAGAATCTCTAGCGTCAGGCTCATGGCAGCGCTTCGTCGATCGGGCCGATCATGTACAGTCGGCTTTCTTCCACCTCGTCGAGCTGGCCGTCGAGAATCGCCTCGCAACCTGCCAAGGTCTGTGCGACCGGAACGTGACAGCCTTTGAGCCCGGTGAAAGTTTCGGTTACGAACAATGGCTGCGTCAGGAATCGTTCGAGCCGTCGCGCCCTGCGGACTGCCTGCTGATCGTCGGCCGCAAGTTCTTCCATGCCGAGCATCGAGATGATGTCCTGCAGTTCGCGGTATCGCTCGATCGTTTCGGTCACTCGCAAGGCAACTTCGTAATGATGTTGTCCCACCTGGCTTGCATCGAGCAATCGGGAGGTGGAACTGAGCGGATCGACTGCCGGATAAAACCCCTGGGCCGCCTGACTGCGCGAAAGCACAATGCTCGCATCGAGATGCACGAAGGCCTGGGCGACGGCAGGATCGGTCAGATCGTCGGCCGGTACGTAGACGGCCTGCACCGACGTAATGGCGGCCGGGCCGATCGACGCGATCCGCTCTTCGAGCGCCGCCAGATCGTCGGCCAACGTCGGTTGGTAGCCGACTTCCGAGGGCAAGCGTCCGAGCAAGCCTGAGACTTCCGATCCCGCCTGTACGTAGCGGAAGATATTGTCGACCAGGAACACCACTTCGCGATGCTCGACATCGCGGAAGTACTCGCCCATCGTCAAGGCCGCCAGCGCCACGCGAAACCGGCTGCCGGGGGCGTCGTTCATCTGCCCGAAGACCAGGATCGAATGCGCGAGCACGCCGCTTTGCTGCATCTCGAGCCACAGGTCGTTCCCTTCGCGAGTGCGTTCGCCGACGCCGGCAAACACCGCCACGCTGCCGTGGTCGTGCCCCATCGTGCGGATCAGCTCTTGCAGCAGCACGGTCTTGCCGACACCTGCCCCGCCGATCAGGCCCGCCTTACCGCCGTGGGCCATCGGGGCCAGCAGGTCGATGATCTTGATGCCAGTTTCGAGGAATTGGCGGCCGCGGCGCTGCGCGGTCAACGAAGGGGCGCGACGGTGGATCGGCCAGCGCTGCGTTGTGCCCACCGGCGGTAATCCGTCGAGTGGTTCGCCAAGCACGTTGAACAATCGACCCAATGTTTCGGGACCGACGGGAACGCTAATCGGCCGGGAGGTGCGCTCCACCTGCATCCCGCGCGACAGGCCTTCGGTGCGTGCCAGCGCGATCGCCCGTACGGTGTGTGCATCGAGATGCCGCGCTACTTCGAGCGTCACGCACCGTCGGTCAACCTCGATTGCCAGCGCTTCGTTGATCAATGGCAGTTCGCTTGCGAATGCGACCTCGACGACCGAACCGCGCACGGCCACCACCCGCCCCGGTTCGACGGCACGATGTGCTTCGAGC
>DASZPI010000342.1:0-6902 GCA_035550355.1 Pirellulales bacterium | reverse complement strand
ATAGATCTCGCCGCCACGCATGCCAACCGCACTGCCGACGTACGCGGCACCGACGAAGTCACCGGCGTCGCCGCGGACATGAATCGCGCCGCCGCGCATTTCGGCGCCGAGCCAATCGCCGGCGCCTCCGCGCACTTCGATCGCGCCGCCGCGCATCCGAGCACCGGCGTGACGTCCCACGTCACCGTCGATGGTAACGTGGCCATCGTTCATCGCCTCGCCAATGCGGTGCACCGACCTTAGCTCACCGCGAAAGACCACGCGCGATCCATCGGGCGTGCCGGAAACCTTGAACAGCTCGGCCAGCGCAACCTGGCGGTTGCCGTGCTGGACGGGCAAGCGTTCGAGCGCGGCGACGCTGGCAGCCGTGAGCGCCGCTTCAACCAGCCCATCGGTCTCAATGGGCAATTGCGTTGGTTGCCGAAGTTCAAATTCGATTGCCATGCGAGTTGATCGTATACCGCGGCACGGAAGATACAATGCTCGTGCCAACGAGAACTCTTCGAAGATCCGAGAGACTGTGAGCATGCGCTTCGTCGTAATGCCAGCGATCGACCAGCCGCGATTGGACCGGTTGCGCGCCGAGTTTCCGATCCTCGAATGGTGCAATGCGGCAAGCGATGACGAGGCGCTGCGAGCCATGCCGGCGGCGGACGCCTTCTTTGGCAAGATCACGCCTGGACTGTTAGCCGCCGCTACGCGACTGCGCTGGGTGCAATCGCCGACAGCCAGCCTGGAACATTATCTGTTTCCCGCTCTGGTCGAGCATCCGTGCGTGCTCACGAACATGCGCGGCATTTACTCCGACGTGATTGCCGACCACGTGCTCGGGTATTTGCTTTGCTTCGCGCGCAACCTGCACCATTACATTCGACAACAGCAGCAACGAACCTGGGCTCCGGTGGGAGGCGAGGCCGCGCGGACCGCCTTCTCGGTCGGCCCGGGCCAGGTCAGCGGGATCGACCTTGCGCATGGCGACCTGAGGGACGCGACCCTGGGAATCGTTGGTTACGGGGGCATCGGCGCGGAGATTGGGCGACGTGGCCAGGCATTTGGGATGGACGTTCTGGCGGTCGATCAGCGCCGGCACGGATCGGCGGAACATGGCGTCGAATGCTGGCCGGTCGAGCGGTTGTCCGACTTGCTGGCTGCGAGCGACTATGTGGTGATTGCCGCGCCGCACACCCCGCAGACCGAGCGAATGTTCCGGCGCGCGCAGTTCCGCCAGATGCGGCGCACGGCGTACCTGGTAAACATCGGCCGCGGCGCGATCGTCCATCTCGCCGACCTGGTGGCGGCTTTGCAGGCCGGCGAGATTGCCGGGGCCGCGCTCGACGTGTTCGAAACCGAGCCGCTACCGGCGGAGCATCCGTTATGGGAGCAGGCCAACGTCATCATCACGCCGCATGTCGCTGCCGCCTCGCCGCGGATTGCGGCAAGACATTTCGACGTGCTGCGGACGAATGTTGCGCGGTTTATCGCGGGCGAGCCGCTAATGAACGTGGTCGATAAACGCGCGTGGTTTTGAGCCCACCTGCACGAAGCGCTGAGTTGTTTTATTGGCCGGTTTGCGCGGCGCGCACCTCGCGCAGCGTTCGCAACAGGTCGTTGATTTGGCGGTGCCCTTCTTGCGTTTGGTACACGACCAGCGCCATCGCCGATGGTGATTCTTTGATATTCGCTGCGCCGCCAAACTCGCTCCAAGAGTTCGGCAAGGTGGTGCGAATGACGTCCTTCAGGGCATCGAAATCGTGTGCGCGTTCCTCGGCAGCCTTTGAAGGATCGATAAAGTCGGCGACCGGATACACACGCACCTCGAGCAATGTGTTCGCGGCGTCTTGCGTGGTGATCAACAGGACTTCGTCGCGAATCACGTATGCCAACGGGCTCGGCATCGTGCGCAACATCGTGTGCAGAGCCCCGCGCAGCGAGAGATTCTTCGCGTGAAAGGTCACTGGGTGGTCGATGGCGACGCCCGCATCGGCCAGCACTTGGCAATCGAGCTGGATTTCGATGGCGTGTTTCTGGCGCAAATATTCAAACACATCGTGCAGCGGCGTGTCGATGAACTCCATCTCGGTCGGCTCGTTCAGCACATCTTCAAGATGAGCAATCGACGCGGCATCGCTGATCGGCACGCCGTCCAACGACTTGCCGGCTTCGTCGTCGGCTTGCACCGCGGCGAGACCGACGCAGGTGGCGATCAACCCCGACATGACGAACAACACGCGACGGCGAGCTCGGCTCATGGGAAGCTCCTTTGAACTCAGGTCTCCACGCCGTCAAGCTACCGCAAACCGTTGCCGGCCGACAAGCAAATTCGTGCGAGCCCTCGGCAGAATGCCCACGAAAAACGAAAAAGCCCAGGGACCGCAGTCCCTGGGCTTCGGCTGGAGGAAAATCGCGCGTCGCGGCGACTACTTGATGAACAGCATTTCGCGATAGTTCGGCAGCGGCCAGAGGTCGTCGGCCACGATGCCTTCGAGCTTGTCCGAAATCGATCGCACCTCGTTCATTGCCGGGATCACCGAATCGCGGAAATGCCGGGCGTGAGCCATCAGGTCGCCGTCGGCCTTGTGCTCGATCGTTGCCTCGAGCTTGCTCGCGGCATCCTCGAGCTTGGCGACCAGGTCGGTCAGCGTCTCGAGCGTGCCGAGGTGCGGATTCTTGCCCAAGGTCTTCAGCGAAGCTGCGGTTTCGGCAAGCTCGCCCTGATAACGATAAGCCGCGGGCAAAATCATGGTCCGGGCCATGTTCAACGCCGTGAGACTTTCCGTGTTGATGTCCTTGCAGTAGCGCTCGACGTAGATGTCGAAGCGGCTGTGGACCTCGCGCGGCGACAGGACGCCGTACTTTTCAAACAGCGCGCTGGTTTCGGGCTTGAGCAGGACCGGCAGGGCATCGAGGGTGTTGCGCAAATTGGGCAGGCCACGCTTTTCAGCCTCCTGGTGCCAGGCTTCGGAATAGTTATCGCCGTTGAAGATGATCGCCTTGTGTTGCGCGGCAATCTGCTGCAACAGTTTCTGTACCGCGGCGTTGAGCTTGCTGGGGTCGCCGCCGGTGGCCTTTTCCAGCTCGTTGGCGATGTAATCGCAGCTCTCGGCCATAATGGTGTTCAGCACCACCAGAGGGCCGGCAATCGAGAATGCCGAGCCCACGGCGCGGAACTCGAACTTGTTGCCAGTGAAGGCGAACGGGCTGGTGCGATTGCGATCGCCGGCCGCCTTGGGCAGCGTGGGCAGCGTATCGACACCGATGTGCATCGTGCTGGTGGTCTTCGACGATTTGGCGCCCCCCTTTTCGAGCTGCTCGAAAATGTCCGCCAACTGATCGCCAAGGTACACCGAGATGATCGCCGGCGGGGCCTCGTTGGCGCCCAGTCGATGATCGTTGCCGCTGCTTGCCACCGCCACGCGGAGCAAGTCGGAATGCAGGTGCACGGCCCGGATGACCGCAGCGCAGAACACCAAGAACTTGGCATTCTCGTGCGGCGTTTCGCCGGGGTCGAGCAGGTTGCCCATCGGTCCGCCCACCGACCAGTTCACGTGCTTGCCCGAGCCGTTGATGCCGGCAAACGGCTTCTCGTGCAGCAGGCATTGCAAGCCGTACTTGTGGGCCACCTTCTGCAGCATCAACATGACCATGTGGTTATGGTCGGTGCCGACATTGGCGCTTTCGTACAGCGGGGCGATCTCGTACTGCGACGGGGCGACCTCGTTGTGCCGGGTCTTTACCGGTACGCCGAGCTTGAACAGCTCGCGTTCGGTTTCGAGCATGCACGCCAACACCCGGTCCGGGATCGCGCCGAAGTAGTGGTCTTCAAACTCTTGTCCCTTCGGAGGCTTGGCGCCGTACAACGTGCGGCCGGTCGCCACCAAGTCGGGACGCGAGAAATAGAAGTTGCGGTCGATCAGGAAGTATTCCTGCTCGGGGCCGGCGCTGGCGCCAACGTGGCCGCCTGAGGTGTCGCCGAACAGCTTGAGCACGCGCTTGGCCTGTTTGTCGAGCGCTTGGATCGAGCGCAGCAGCGGGGTTTTTTTATCGAGCGCCTCGCCCGTCCACGAAATAAACGCCGTGGGAATACACAGCGTCATGCCGTTCGGATTTTCCAACAGGTACGCGGGGCTGGTCGGGTCCCAGGCCGTGTAGCCGCGGGCCTCGAAGGTCGAACGGATGCCGCCCGAGGGAAAGCTCGACGCATCGGGCTCGCCTTGGATCAGCTCCTTGCCAGCGAACTCGGCGATCGTTTTGCCTTCGGAGGTCGGCGACATGAAGCTGTCGTGCTTCTCGGCCGTCGCGCCGGTCAAGGGATAGAACACGTGGGCGAAGTGCGTAGCGCCCTTTTCGATGGCCCAATCTTTCATGGCCAAAGCGACCGCATCGGCAACCGTGGGGTCGAGCTTGTCGCCCTCTTTGATCGTCTTCATCAAGGCCTTGTAAATCGGCTTGGGGAGCCGGTCCTTCATGGCCTGGTCGTTGAATACGTTGCAGCCGAATGCCTCGCTGGCCGAGGGTTGCAGATAGCTCCAATGGCTGCCGTTGGACTTGTAATTGGTGACTGCCGAGATAGCCGCCTGGCGTGCATTACTCACAGAAGATCCCTCCGAGATAAAAACTTGCGCGCATCTATCTTGCTCAAAATCGAGCGAGCTGGCGGAATTTTGCAAAGTCTATGCCGCGTTTTGCCGACACCGACCTCGTCCGATGCGCTAAGCCATTGTCGAACAAGAATTTAGCGGCACCGCGCCGCCTTGCAAAGTAGGCGTCGCGCAGAAAGTGCTGCTCAGCCCTTGGGCAAACCGACGAAATCCTGCCCAGGGTGCAAGCACTACGCCGCGTGTCTTACCGCGTGAGGCTGCGGTCTTTACGCCGCGGCGGGGCATGTGGCAAGACCGCTCCCGTGACGGACGGCGTCGCCGCGAGATCGGCTCCGGCCAGGGCGGCTGCCGATGGTCGTTGCCAACGCTGCTGCACGCGGTACATGATCGCCAGGAATGCCGGGACCAGAATCGGCCGTACGACGATCGTGTCGAGCATCACGCCCAGCGTCAGCGCAAAGCCCAGTTCGAGCATCCCGCGTAGCGTGCCGGCCATCATCGAAATGAAGGTGCCGGCCATGATTACGCCGCAACTGGTGATGATGCCACCGGTGTGCTCGACCGCTCGGCGCAGCCCCTCCATCAAGCCGTGCCGCTCTTGTTCCTCGAGCATCCGGGTGACGAGATAGATGTTGTAGTCCTCGCCGACCGCAACCAGGATCACGAACAAGAACAGCGGCACCTTCCAATCGAGCCCGGGGAAGCCTGGGTACCACCAGCTAAACGCCAGCTCGGTGACGCCGAGCGTGACGAGATAGCTGAACAACACCGAAACCACCAGGTACAGGCAGATCACCGGGCGGCGGAGCAGCACCATCAGAATCGCCAGCACCGCGATCACCACCAGTTGCTCGATCAGCGTGTGATCGCTTTGCGTTACCGCCTTCAGATCGCGCGTCGCGGCGGTGGTGCCCAGAAAATCGAACTCGACACCGTACCACGGCGAATCCTTGTCGTCGGACAGGTTCGTCACGGTGTCCTCGATTTTGTCGAGAATGCTCATGGCGGCGGTCGAAAACGGATCGACATCGAGGATCACGTCGAACCGCGTGACGTCGCCGGCCAACTGCGGCACCTGCGACAGGTAAGTCGACCTGGTCTGGCGATGACGCTTGGCGGCGAGCTTTAACCGACCGGCGGGGCTAAACGGGTTGGCCAGTCCCGGCACGTCGCCCAGGGGCTCGGCAATGCTGCGAACGTTCTCCACCCCGGGAATGTCGTACAGCAGCTTCGTCAAGCGCGCGATGTGCTGATCGCCCGCCTTGGAATCGAATTCCGCGCCCGGTTTATGAGCCAGAATGATCACCGGCCCCGTTTCGCCCGGCTGAAAATGCTGCGTGAGCAGGTCGGTCCCCAGCACGCTGGGGCGGCCTGGCTCGAGCTCGGCCAGCAGGTTGTAACTGACGCGCGTGTACCAGCCCTGGTAGGCCAACGGAGTCAGCAGCGCCACGCTGCCGATCAAGATGAACCCAGGCCGCGCGATCACGCCGCGACTGACCCAAGCCCAGAATCGGCCGACGCTCGTCGATGCCGGTATGACTCCATGCAGCGCCTCGACGCCGTCGGGCTCGACCACCGACTCGCGGCGCCGGGTTCCCGACGGCCAGAACACAATACGACCGAACGCCCGCAACAGCGCCGGGGCCAACGTCAGACAGGCGATCAAAGCGACGAACAAGCACAACGCAATCGCGGGGCCGCTGTTGCGGTACTTGCCGAAGTCGGCAAAGAACAGCATCGTCAGCCCGCAAATCGTGGTTGCGGCGCTGGCGGTGATCGCGTCGCCAACGTTGGCCAAGGCCGCCGAAAGGGCGACTTTCCGTTTCAGGCCGCGCGCCAACTCTTCGCGGTAACGCGCGATCAAGAACAGGCAGAAGTCGGTTCCCGAGCCGAACAGGATGGTGATGATGAAGATCTTCGAGGTCTTGAACACCTTGAAGTCGAACCATTCCCAGCCTTGGATCTTTTGTACTTGCGTCAGCAACGCGACCAGATCGCAGGCGACCAGCACACTGATGATCAGCGTGGCCAGCGGAATGATGACGAGCACCGGCGCTCGATACACGACCAACAAAATGGCGACCACCAGCAGGATGGTGATCACCTCGGTATTCTGAATGCTTTCCTCGGCCGACGAGATCATGTCGCCGCCCACGGCAGCACTGCCCGTCACGCCGAGCTGCAAACCTTTGGGCAGATCCTTGCTGGCCCGTAGATCGGCCAGCACCTGCTCGACGCGGTTCAGCACGCCGATATTTTCGACGGCCATGAACTCGGTGCTGAGTAGCACCACGCCCAAAGCGG
>DASZPI010000341.1:0-8243 GCA_035550355.1 Pirellulales bacterium | reverse complement strand
TCCAGTTGTCGGTCGAGGGGCCGGGAAATTGGCCTTCAAAGCGCTGATTGGTGGTGTTGTAGGTGTAGCGGCCGATGTTCACGCTCACCTGCGACCCCGAGAGCGTCGTGCCGAGAATGCGATTCTTCGCGATCGCTGTTTGCGCCGTTGGCAGCACGCTCGAGTAGTTATTGTTCGAGCTGGTGGCGGTGATGCCGTTCAGCGCGCGGCAGCCGGCCATCGCGGCAAGGTCTGCCGCACACGCCACCTGCGTGCGCGCCGCCATCAGCAAGCCCAAGTCGATCGCCAACGCCACGCAAGCCAGCAGCGGCACCAGGCAGACGGCAACCAGCACCATCACCGCCCCGGCGCGGCGTGCGCGACTCAGCGGTCGGGCAGCGGGGCTCTTCGGCCTTCGGCAACGACGTCCCTGGTCGTCAATCAGTGAGTTCATGCGGCTGGCCTCGTCTCACCGGCGACTCACGCCCACGCGCTGTGTCACCGTCTTGCGAAAACTTCGTTCGTTTCATCCGAAACCATAGTCCTGTCTGCTCCGCGAGCGGACCATCCGCGAGGCTTCGCGGCCGAAGTTTGTTGCGCGGAACTTCGACCTGTATCGTTATCTGGACATTCTGTCGCTGGGCGCGTCGAAAATGTCGCGGAGCTGCCGCATGGCAAGCAGGTCGGTCCACCTGTTTGCGGGTAGGGACGGCCCCCAGTCGTTGGCCGGCGGACCAATTGCCAGCGATTTGGCGACCCGCTAGAATCACGTGCTTTCAGAGATCGCTCGCCGCGCCGAGCTAGGCGCATTCAGGTTGGAGAATACGCCCGTGACGATGGATAAAAGTTTGCGGATTCGAGCCGGCTTGGCGCGTGCGCGCAGCGTGCTTAGCCGTGGGGAGCGCATCGCCCGCTTGCAGGGAGCCGACCGTTGGGCCGACGGGCAAAGTCCGCTGGGCCTGCCGAAGGTCCGCGTGATCAAGCTGGCGATGAAGAAGAAGAAAAAGGCCAAGGAAGAGGCTGCCGAGGGGGCCGAGGCTGGCAAACCGGCGGCTGCCGCACCTGCTGCTGGCGGGGCCAAGAAATAGCCAACCGCGCCGGCGCTACTGGGCAGCTTTGTTGGTGCCGTTGCGCGCTCCGTGGATCCGCACGCGAGGGCGTCCACGTTGCTCTTGCCGCATTTTGCGGTGCTCGATAGCATGCTCGCCGTCGGCGCGCGTCCAGGTGTCAAGGAGGGCATCGGTCGCGATCGCTCGGCTTAGCCGTTTGGAAAGGACTCCAGCGATGGCAAGCACCTTGGCCGAACTCGCCGCATGGGTCGGCGGCACCTTGATTGGCGACGGCAGCGTTCGAATCACCGGCGCTGCACCTCTGGGAATTGCACGCGCGGGCGAAATTACGCTCCTCGATTCGACCGAGAAAACGCATCGCCAGCAGCTTGGCGAAGCGACCGCCGCGGTAGCGCCGCGAGGGCATGCCCCCTGCACGCTCCCGACCATTCAGGTCGACGACGTCCATGCCGCGTTCACTCGCATCGTTTCGCATTTTCGGCCGCCGTTGGCGCGACCGGCCGCGGGCATCAGCGAGCATGCCCGCATCGCTCCTTCGGCCCGCATTGCGCCGGGGGTCACGATCTTCTCAGGGGTCACCGTTGGCGACGACGTTCGCATTGGCCGCGGATGTGTGATTCACTCGGGTGCGCATTTGTTTCCCGGCTGCACGCTGGGCGACGACGTGGTGCTGTTTCCGAACGTCGTGCTGTACGAAAACACGGTCGTTGGCTCGCGCAGCATTCTGCATTCGGGCGCCGTGATCGGCGCCTACGGATTTGGCTACAAAATGGTCGATGGCCGATACCAGGTGTCGGCGCAGCTGGGCAACGTCGAGTTGGGCGCCGACGTTGAGATCGGCGCGTGCACCACGATCGATCGCGGCGTCTACGGACCGACCGTGATCGGCGAAGGCACCAAAATCGACAATCAAGTGATGATCGCCCACAACTGCCGCATCGGCCGGCACAACATCATCTGCTCTCAGGTCGGCATCGCCGGCAGCACGACGACGGGCGACTACGTCGTGATGGCCGGCCAGGTCGGTGTTCGCGATCATGTACACATCGGCGAAGGCGCGGTGCTGTGCGCCAAGTGCGGCGTCAGCAACGACGTACCCGCCGGCGAACACATGCTCGGCAATCCTGCCACCACGCTGCGCGAGCAGAAGCTCAAGCAAGCCGTGTTCACGCGGCTGCCCGAAATGCGCAAGCAGTTCAAAGACTTTGAGCGTGCGCTCGAGCGGATCGAGCAGCGGCTGGGCATGCGACCTGATCAGGCTGCGGCTTAGCGAGCGGAGCGTGCACGATGAGCATCGCATCTCCCGCAGTCGCGCCGCCGCGGCCAGCCACCACACAAAAAGTTGGCCTGTTGGCCGGCTGGGGGCGCTATCCAATCCTCGTGGCCGAAGAACTGCGCCGCCAGGGGCATCAAACGTTTTGCCTGGGTGTGAAGGAGCACGCCGATCCGCGGCTCGCCGCAATTTGCGACCACTACGAACCGGTGGGCCTTGGCAAGCTCGGCCGAGCGATCCGCTACTTCAATCGCCACGAAGTGCGCGACGTGACGATGGCTGGCAAGATCCACAAGTTCAAGTTGTTTCAGCCGTGGATGTGGATGAAGCACTTTCCCGACTACCGCACGGCGCGCCGCTTTGCACAGCATTTCTTGTACAGCACGCGCGACCGCAAAGACGACACGCTGCTGCTGGCCGTCATCGACGAGTTTGCCCTCGACGGGATTCGATTTGCTCCCGCAACCGATTTTGTTCCGGAGTTGCTCGTGAAGCTGGGAAATCTTTCGCGTCGTGTGCCGTCGCGCACCGAACGGCTGGATATCGAATTTGGCTGGAATGTGGCTAAGGAACTCGGCCGTTTCGATATCGGCCAGTGCGTGGCGGTCAAAGGCAAGGCGACGCTCGCCGTCGAAGCGATCGAAGGCACCGACAAGTGCATCGAGCGCGCCGGCGACCTCTGCCGGGCCGGGGGCTTTACGCTGGTTAAGGTCGCCAAGCCGCAGCAGGACATGCGCTTCGACGTGCCGACGATCGGCCTGGGCACGCTCGAAACCATGGTCCGCGCCGGGGCCAGCTGTCTGGCCGTCGAGGCCGGTCGCACGATCATCCTCGACCAGCAATCGACAATCGACTACGCCAATCGACACGGACTGGCAATCGTGGCGCTCGACGCCAGCGGCAACGGTGCCTAAGCGGCTTGCCGCACGTGTGCGCGATTAACGCTTCGAGAACTGCGTGCCTCGACGCGCGCCGCGCAGGCCGTAATGCTTGCGTTCCTTCATGCGGCCGTCGCGCGTCAGCAGGTTTCCCTGCCGCAACGCTTCTTCGAGCGACGAATCGAAGGTTTTAAGAGCACGGGCGATCCCCAACTTGCAGGCGCCAGCCTGCCCCGTTGGTCCGCCGCCGTGAACTGTCACTGAAACATCAACCGCCGAACGGCGATCGGTCGCCACGAGCGGAGCCAACACATCGGCACGGTCACGCTCGTTCAGGAAGTACTCGTCCAACGGCCGATCGTTGATCTGGATCGTACCGCTGCCGGCACGTACCCGCACCCGGGCGACTGAGGTCTTGCGGCGACCCGTGCCGAGCGCGTCGTTGACTGAGCCTTTGCCGATCGTTGCGTTGGCCATCGAATCCTCGTGCGGTTATTCGTAACGCCGGTCGTTTACTTGACGGCGAGTTCTTTGGGTTCGGGCATCTGGGCTTGGTGCGGGTGCTCGGGGCCGGCATACACTTTCAGCTTGTCGAGCATCTTGAACGCCAACTTGTTCTTCGGCAGCATGCGCCGAACCGCCTCGCGGAGCACTTCGGTCGGCTGGCGCTCGAGCCGCTCGCCGGCGGTTTCGGCCCGCAGCCGCGTCCAGCCGGTGTACCAGGTGTACTTCTTCTGCAGCCACTTCTTGCCGGTGAACTGCACCTTATCGGCGTTGATCACCACCACATAGTCGCCGGTATCGACGTGCGGCGTGTACGTCGGCCGATGCTTGCCCATCAGGATCATGGCCAATTCCGAGGCCAGCCGACCCACGACTTTGTCGGTGGCGTCGACCAAAATCCAATGCGCTTCCAACTCGCCCGGCTTGGCCATGTACGTCTTTTGCATCGCCGAATTCCACTCGCCAATAGACACCGGCCGCTGAGCGAACCGGGAGAGCGCCCCTGGGGGCGAACAAACGAAACGACCAATTTAATGGTCGCGGCTTGCTAGTTCAAGGCATCCGGCTTACCTTTTGCTGCACGGCCGCCATTTCTTCCATCGAGCCTGACCGCTGGCCTTATGAAAATCGGCGTTGTTAGGGAAACCTTCGCCGGCGAACGACGCGTCGCTCTCGTTCCGATCTCGGTTGCGCCCCTGCTCAAGGCCGGAATGCAGGTGGTCCTGGAAAGCGGGGCGGGCGAAGCTGCCGGTTTTCCCGACGATGTCTATCGCCGGCAGGGCGCCGAGGTGCTGGCGTCGCGGGCCGAGGTGTTCAGCAACGCCCAACTCATTGCTCAGGTCCGAGCACTGGGGGCAAATCTCGAGGCTGGCTTGGCCGACTTAGGGCTCATCCGCCCAGGGCAAACCATCATCGGGTTTGCCGATCCCCTGGGGAATCCTTCGGCGGCCCAGCAGATCGCCGCGAGCGGGGCGACGCTGCTGGCCATGGAACTCATTCCACGCATCACGCGTGCCCAAAGCATGGATGCCTTGTCGAGCATGGCGACCGTCGCCGGCTACAAGGCGGTGCTGCTCGCCGCCGAAGCGCTACCAAAAATGTTTCCGATGCTGATGACCGCTGCCGGAACCTTGTCGCCGGCCAAGGCATTCATCATGGGAACCGGCGTGGCGGGGCTGCAAGCAATCGCGATGGCAAGGCGGCTGGGCGCGGTCGTCTCGGCAACCGACGTCCGTTCGGCTGCCAAAGAGCAGGTGCAAAGCCTGGGCGCTAAATTTGTCGAATCGAGCGTCGATTCGGGCAAGGCCGAAGGAACCGGCGGGTACGCCAAGTCGCTCGATGAAGACGCCTCGCGCCGGCAGCGCGAGGCCTTGAAGCAAGCGGTCGCGGAAAGCGACGTGATCATCACAACCGCCGCGGTCCCGGGACGAAAATCGCCCATTCTATTGACCACCGAGATGGTCGAGTGCATGGCGCCCGGCGCGGTGATTGTCGACCTGGCGGCCGAACGCGGCGGCAACTGCGAGTTGACCAGGGCCGACCAAACCGTCGTCCACCGCGGCGTGACGATTCTCGGCCCCACGAACCTGGCCTCGACCGTGCCGACGCACGCCAGCCAGCTCTACGCCAAGAACGTTTTGAACCTGCTGCTGCACCTGTTTAAGAATGGCGAACTGCGGATCGACACGGCCGACGAAATCACGCGAGAAACGCTCGTTACGCGCGATGGCCAGGTCGTGCATCCCCGCCTTCGCGAAGCGATGGGGGCATCATGAGTGCCGAAGGCACGACCGCGATTCTGGAACTGTACGTGTTCGTTCTCGCCGGCTTCGTCGGCTACCAGCTCATCACGCGCGTGCCACCGCTGTTGCATACGCCGCTGATGTCGGCGACGAACGCGATCTCCGGCATTTCGCTGGTCGGCTCGCTGGTTGTGGCCGGCGGCGAATTCAGCGCGTTCAGCACCGTGCTCGGCTTCATTGCCGTCACTGCCGCCTCGATCAACGTCGTCGGTGGATTCATGATCACCGACCGCATGCTCAAGATGTTCAAGCGAAAGGACTAGTCGTGCTCGTGAAGGTCGCGGCATGAGAGACTACGTCATTCAAGCGGCCTATCTCGCCGCCTCGGTGCTGTTCATCCTGGGCATCAAGGGGCTCACGCGCCCCGAACGCGCTCGGACCGGCATGCAGTTGGCAGCGCTCGGCATGCTCGTCGCCATTCTCGGCACGCTGCTGAATCATCACATCATCAGCTATGTATGGATCATTGTCGGCTTGATGATCGGCTCGGCGATCGGCGCGGCGATGTCGATCTATATGCCGATGACCGCCATCCCGCAGCGAACCGCGATTTCGCACGCCTTCGGCGCCTTGGCGGCCACGCTGGTCGGCATCGCCGAGTACTACGAGCACGTCGAACACCTGGATGGCGCGAAGATGGCCGCCCTGGGGTTCGAAGTGATGTTCGGGTCGCTCACGGTCACGGGCAGCTTCATGGCCTTTGGCAAGTTGCAAGGTTTCGTGAAAAGCGCGCCGGTCACGTACCCGTTTCAGAACCACTCGAACATCGCGCTGTTCGTGATCGCGCTGCTGTTGTTCGTGCTGTTGATCTTCATGCCAACGGCACAGGTGGCGTTCTACCTGATGGTGGTCGTCGGCCTGGCGGTCGGCGTGCTGATCGTATTGCCCATTGGCGGCGCCGACATGCCGGTGGTCATTTCGCTGCTTAACTCGTACGCCGGACTGGCCTCGAGCGCCACCGGGTTCGCGATCGGCAACAATGTCTTGATCATCGCCGGCGCCTTGGACGGCGCGAGCGGCTTTTTGCTCTCGATCCTGATGAGCAAAGCGATGAATCGCTCGTTCACGAACGTGCTATTCGGTGCGTTCGGCGGCGGCGAAACCACCGCGGCGGCCACCACCGCGACCGGCGATCTGACGGTTCACGCCATCACCGCCGAAGACGCTGCGATGCAACTGGCCTACGCACGCCTGGTGATCGTCGTTCCAGGCTATGGCATGGCGGTTGCGCAAGCTCAAATGCAAGTTCGCGAGTTGGCCGAGCTGATCGAGAAACGCGGCGGCGAAGTGAAATACGCCATCCACCCCGTCGCCGGCCGCATGCCGGGACACATGAACGTGCTGCTGGCCGAGGCCAATGTGCCGTACGATCGGCTGTACGACATGGACGAGATCAATTCGGAGTTTCCGAACGCCGACGTGGCGCTGGTGATCGGCGCAAACGACGTGGTCAACCCGGCGGCGCGCAACACGCAATCGAGCCCGATCTACGGCATGCCGATCTTGAACGTCGATCAGGCGCGCCGCGTGATCGTCATCAAGCGCAGCATGAATCCCGGGTTCGCGGGAATCGAAAACGAATTGTTCTATCAGCCGAATACATCCATGCTGTTCGGCGACGGCAAGAAGGCTTTGCTCGAGCTCATTGCCGCCATCAAAGCACTCTAACAACCGGTTGCGCTCCGCCATGTCGCTCCGCCTCGAAGACTATATTCGCTCGATTCCAGACTTCCCCAAGCCAGGCATTTTGTTCCGCGACATCACGCCGCTGCTCTCCCATCCCGAAGCGCTGCGCGAGGCGGTGCGCCGCTTGGCTGACCACTTTCGTAACTCACGCGTCGAAGTGGTAGCGGCTGCCGAGGCCCGCGGCTTCATTTTTGCCGCCCCGTTGGCGCTTGAGCTGAACGTGGGTTTCGTGCCGGTCCGCAAGCCCGGCAAGCTGCCGTTCGATACGCACTCTTTTCATTACGAGTTGGAGTACGGCACCGACACCCTCGAGGTGCACAAGGACGGATTCGCGCCCAGCCAGCGCGTACTGATGGTTGACGATCTGCTGGCCACCGGCGGCACGATGGAAGCTTGCTGCAAACTTGCCGAACACGCCGGCGCCACGGTCGTCGGCTGCGCATTCGTGATCGAGCTTGCCGACCTTGCCGGCGCCAAGCGCCTGACTCCCAGAAAAACGTTCAGCCTGATCACGTATTAGCTCCGGCGCTGCTGCTGCCCGTACCACATCGCTTGCGATTTCGCAGTCGAACCATGATTCGCATCGGCATCGTCGGCTGTGGTCGCATCCTTGCCGCTCATTTGCGCGGATACCGTCTGCTGCGCGAAGCAGGCGTCGATAACTTCCGCATCACGGCGCTCTGCTCCCGCAACCGCGACGACGCCGCGAGCTACGTTCGCCGCGGCCACGGCCCACCGCAGCGCCTGCCGGTGAGTAACATCCCCGGCGACGTGCTCGCGATCGGCGACGAGTACCTGTCGGACTTTCAGGACGACGTTGAGCCCGAGATTTTCAGCGATTATCGCGCGATGATCGCCCGAGCGCCGATCGACGCGGTCAACGACTTCACATCGCATGGCGTGCACCACGAGATTGCGCTGGTGGCGCTTGATGCCGGCAAGCATTTGCTGACGCAGAAGCCGCTGGCCGTGACGGTCGAGGCTGCGAAGCGCATGTGCGATCGCGCCGAAGTACGCGACCGGGTGTTCGGCGTGTTCGAAAACTTCAGGC
>DASZPI010000340.1:0-3631 GCA_035550355.1 Pirellulales bacterium | reverse complement strand
CTGAGGACTTCCGACATCTTGCGCGCCGGGTCGCTGGTCCCTGCCAGCAGGGCGAAGAACACCACCAAGGCCGGCACCTGCAACGGCTCTTCGCTCATGCGGATGCCGAACAGGTGCGTTTGGCGGTTGAGCGACAGGTAGGCGCCGGCCGATACCGCCAGGATGATCGTGGTCATGCCGAGCATCTCGGTGACCGGCTTGGTGAGCGAATCGAAGTAGGCGATCCGCATCGACTTGAAGTAGTAGTTCTTGCTGGCCTGGTGGAAGCGTCGTCGTTCGGTGCGTTCCATCGTAAACGCCTTGACCACCTTCACGCCCTGGAACGTCTCTTCGAGAATCGCGTAGATCTGCGACATCTCTTCCATCGCGCGGCGATTCGCGCGCTTGATGCTGCGGCTGAGCCAGCGGATCGAGTAGATCATCAGCGGTGCGAGGATCAGCGAAACGACGAGCAGCCGCCAGCAGACCCACGCCGCGCCGAGGAGGCATGCCGCCGCTTTGAGCGGTTCGCGAACGAGCTTGCCCACCAGCTCGTTCAGCCCGTTGTCGACGCTGTCGATGTCGCTGGTGAAGCGATTCATCAGATCGGCGGTTCCTTCGTTGTTGAACCGCGCCAAGTCCATGTTCAGCGTGCGTCGATAGAACTGCTTGCGAAGCTGAAACGTCGCCAGGTGCGAAAGTCGGTCGCAGAGAATCGAATGCGCGACGATGAACAAGCTTTTGATGATCGTGCCGGCCAGCAGCGCGCCCATCACGATCAGAATCGTGCGAAACGCGTCGTCGGGCAGATACGGCTTGACGACGTAGTCGCCGGCCCATTGATACAGCCCGCGAGTTTTGTCTTGGTAATACTGCCGTCGCTCGGCCTCGTAGCGACGGTGGCGGAGCAAGGCCGCCTCGCGCGCATCGGCCGGTCGCGGCGCGGCATCGATCTCGGCAATCTCGGCCGCGGTGGCGGCCAGCTCGCGGTCGTATTGCTCGAGCGTGGTGTCGACGAGGTGATGCATCGACTTGCCTTTCAAGGCAATCTCGATGATCGGGTACAGCGTGCCGATGTTCGCGCCCCAGAACAGGGCGATCATCAACGCACAAACGACCGATGACGCGAAGGTCCAGCGATGGCGCAATGCGAGGCGCAGCGCGCGGCCGAAATCTTTCATCGATCAGTCGTCCGTGACTTGCGGGAGACCGCACGAGCGCGAAGGCGCCAATGCGGCAAATCGAGTCGATCTTTTAGCACATCGCGCATGAACGGCCAAGGGCGAGTGTGGCGGACCAGACTCGATGCCGCACGAACCCCTCCGCGCTCGGGACCGTGGTGCCCGCCAAGCGCGGGCCGCACCGATGCTAGCGGTCGCACCGAATCGCTGAATTTTGCCGATGGTTCGGACGATATGACCCTTAGCAGCTTTGCCAGTTACCCGCTCTTTCGCCGCTGCAAAAGGACTCTTGCCCCATGAAACGCTTGATGTTGGCAACGTTGATTGCCGTCGCCGTGGGCTCCAGCAGCGGTTGCTGCTTGTTCGATCGGCTGTTCGGCTGTCCGCGGGGGTATCCAATGCCCGGTTGCGGCGGCTGCTCGAGCTGCGGCGGCTGCGATTCGTGCGGCGATTGCTATCAAGGCGGTTGCTATCAAGGCTGCGACGGTTGTCAGACCGGCGATTGCGGCAGTCCAAATGGCGGTGGCTGCCCCACCTGCGGACCCGATGGCGGGGCGGCGTGCGATGGCGGCTGCCAAGGACCGTTCCGGCACGCTGGCTACCGGCAGCCGGTGCCCGGTGGTCCGCCGGGAATCTGCAACTGGGGTCAGCGCCGATACATGGGGCCGCCAACCGGCCAGGTCATGTACCCGTACTACACCACACGTGGCCCGCGCGACTTCCTGAACCCGAATCCGCCGTCGATCGGACCGTAAGCACGATGGTCGGCCAAAGCGCGCGGCAACCGCTCGTGGCGAAACGGTCACTTTACGTCGAGCATCCGCTCGAGCGCAACCAGCGACCAGTGCGCGGTGTCGTCATCGACGCGAATCACGTTCACCGGCGTGCCGGCCGCGAGGTTCTCGAGCGACCAGCACAGGTGCGCTAGGTCGATGCGGTACATCGTCGCGCACATGCAGACGATCGGCGACAGGAAGTGAATCTCCTGCTCGGGATGTTCGTGCTTGAGCCGATTCACCAGATGCAGTTCGGTGCCAATGGCCCACTGGGTGCCCGCCGCGGCCGACTGCACCTCGCGAATAATTTTGCCGGTCGAGCCGAACACGTCGGCCTTTTCGACAACCTCGCGCCGGCACTCGGGGTGTACTAAAACTTTGATTGCCGGATATTTGGCCCGGAACTGATCGACGTGCTCCGGGCGAAACATCGCATGCACGCTGCAGTGCCCTTGCCATAGCAGCACGCGGCTGCGTTCGATCTGCTCGGGAGTGTTGCCCCCGAGTTCGTCGGCGTGCGGGTTCCACACGGGCATTTCTGCCTCGGAGATGCCCATCGCCAGAGCCGTGTTCCGCCCCAGGTGTTGATCGGGAAAGAACAGCACCCGCTTCGTCCGCGCAAACGCCCAGCGCAGCACCGCGGCGGCGTTGCTCGATGTGCAGACGATGCCACCGTGCCGGCCGCAGAACGCTTTCAGGCTGGCGGCCGAGTTGATGTACGTGACCGGCGTGATGTCGGACGTGTCGATCACTTCGCCCAGTTCGGCCCAACAGGCGTCAACTTGATCGATCATCGCCATGTCGGCCATCGAGCAGCCGGCCGCCATGTCGGGCAGCACCACGGTGACGCGCTCGCCGCCGCGCTCGGCGAGGCGCTGCGGTCGGTTGGCGAGAATGTCGGCCGTCTCGGCCATAAAATGGACACCGCAGAAGGCGATTGCTCGACAGTCGGTGCTGTCGGCGGCCATTTTGCTCAGTTGGTAGCTGTCCCCACGCAGATCGGCCAGCGCAATCACT
The DNA here is from genome assembly GCA_035550355.1 of Pirellulales bacterium. Taxonomy (GTDB): domain Bacteria; phylum Planctomycetota; class Planctomycetia; order Pirellulales; family PNKZ01; genus DATAXP01. The sequence continues at coordinate 678 of DASZPI010000340.1, read as the reverse complement.
TCGTCTTGCTGATAATGATGGCCCAGAATGAGTAGCCGCGAGCCCATCGCGGTCCGCACAGCTTGAATGCGCGCGGTGAGCGTGTCGTTATCAAGTGATTTGTAGCCGGCCAACTCGAACTTCGGGCGAGTCGCGTCTTCGAGAGCGATGGACATGTTGGAATTATACTCGATGACGATCAAGCAGGTCGGGCAATTCGCCGAGTGCGGAGATCCGTTCCACAGCCGCCGGCGCCGAAGCCTGTGGGTCGAGCAGCAAGGCGTGCCAACCTGCGGCGCGGGCCGCTTCGTAGTCGTTTGTCAGGTCATCGCCCACGAGCAGCAGTTCGGCCGGCGACATGCCTAAACGCTGCTCGATAGTGCGGAAGAATTCGAGACTAGGCTTCCGCCACCCCAGGCGCGACGAGGTGAAGACATGGGCCGCCGCGTCGAGCGGCGCAAGCACCGCACAAAGCGATTCCAGTCGAGCGTCGAAGTTCGACGCGATGCCCAGCGTTAGGCCGCGCTCGGTCAGATGTTGCCACACACTCGCCGCCGCGGGATCGACCTGCCAGCGTTCGGCGCTGCCGAAGTGCCGCCACAGCAGGTCGAACAACGCGCGGCGATCATCGAGATCGTCGAACACGCGCATCACGATCCGCCGCCAGCGCAGCTGCTCGCGCTGCTCGCTGGTCTTGCC